>NZ_JAWLCI010000052.1:0-37980 GCF_041687215.1 Mariniphaga sp. | reverse complement strand
TGGACCAAAGCCAAAAATGCTGCAAAAGCAGTTATGGATTTGGGTACAGTTAAACTGGCTGATTTTGGAGCACCTGACCAGCAAGCCGTGGCCCTGAATTATTTTACTTTTTTCAAGACCAAAGACCTAGCGGATGACGAAATTATCTGGGGCCGAATGTTCCGCCCGGATGTTGGAGCCACCCATAATCAGAACAGGACCTGTGGGCCCAACGGGATCAATAATTTTGGAAGAAACAGCCCCATGCAGCAAATGGTAGATAGTTATCAAATGAATGATGGTTCTGACTTTTTCGACCATTTTACCATTGAGGAAAGTGGAGAGTTTGGAAAATATGTTAATGATTCTGAGAAATTCACTTATGAAAATCCTTACTATTTTCGCGAGCCAAGATTCTATGCAAGTGTCCTTTATGATAGCGCTGTATGGCAACCACGTTTTCCCAACTTGGCCGATACTGATCCACTTGGAATACTTGACATTCGAACCAGAGAAGTAATCGAAAACGGACAGACCGTATATTTCAGATACGGTATAGATACACGTAATGGTCCTGTTGAAAACTGGAACGGTAATTACGGCGGGTATCGTTTGAAAAAATTTATGGATGACGAAAGTATTGGAAGAGACCAGAATAATGAAAACTCCTGGATCTTTATGCGGTATGCCGAAGTTTTATTAAATTATGCTGAGGCATGTCTTGAATTGGGAGAAGAAAACGAGGCCGCCACTTACATCAATATAATTAGAAACCGAGCTGGTTTGCCCGATTTTGTCGGTGATATCAGAGATGCCTACCACTATGAAAGAAAAATTGAACTATTTGCAGAGGATATCCGGTGGTATGATATTCGCCGTTGGAGAATGTTGGAAGAATTGCTACCTAAGACAGTTTTAGGAATTAAAATTGATGAAATAACCATTGATGGTGTAAAGACTACAACATGGGAAAGATTAAGAGCAATGCCAGATAATAACGTAGTTGAAAAAATGTACTGGATTCCAATTGAATCGGATGAGTTAAAACGAGCACCGAAATTAGTACAGAATCCTGGATACTAGGAATTAGAATTCTTTTAAAAACATACTGCTCGCATGGGCAGTATGTTTTTCTGTTTTTATGCATCATTTCATCATTTAGAAACTGCTATTTTTTTTAGTTTCTGAAATGCCCCAAAACAGATTTTAAATTGATGCTGAGAAATATTTAAATTTCATGAGTATTCTCACAAAAAACTTTTATATTAGCAACCCGTGTGCGAACACGGAAAAATGATTATAAACTTAAATCCATTAACCAATGAAACGGTATATTTATCTTCTGTCCTTTCTCATTTTTGCAGCAGGTTGTTCATCTACAGCGCAAAAAGTTCAGTTTAACCACGACGAAGCAAACAACAAAGTAGATGTTTATTTCGGCGACAGTTATTTCACTTCCTACATCTACCCGGATGACATGGAAAAACAGGTGTTGTACCCCATAGTTACAGCATCCGGCAAGGAAATTACCCGGGGTTACCCCATTAACCCGAGGCCTTTTGAACGAACCGACCACCCGCACCATGTGGGTTTGTGGCTCAATTTCGGCGATGTAAATGGTCTCGATTTCTGGAACAACTCCTTTGCCGTGAAACCGGAAAACAAACACCGTTACGGTTCCATAAAATTTAAGGAAATTGTAGAAACCAATCCGAATACCGGCAAATTGGTAACTAAAGCCGATTGGGTTGATAATGATGATGAAGTTCTTCTAAATGAAATTTCGACCTTTGTTTTCAGCGAAAAAAATGGTGTTCGCACCATTGACCGGACTACCGAACTTACCGCAATAAAGCCGGTAACCTTTACCGAAAACAAGGAAGGAATGCTGGGCCTGCGAATGGACAGGGCGTTTGAAGAACCTGCCGACAAACCTGGCAGATTTTTGGATGCCGACGGAAATGTAACTGAAGTTCCGGTTTTAAATAACGAAGGTGTAAACGGCGTTTACCGTAATGTCGAAGGAATAACCGGCGGCGATGTGTGGGGAAAAAGAAGTCCGTGGGTTGCCTTACGTGCCGATAAAGAAGGTGAAGTGATTACAGTGGTTATTTTCGATCATCCTGAAAATCCGAATTACCCGGCGTGGTCGCATGCACGCGGTTACGGCCTTTTTGCCTCCAATAATTTTGGTGGCCGGGCAGTGGATAAAAATGCCCAACCGGTAAAACTGGAGCTTCAGCCCGGGGAAAAAGTGGTTTTCAAACACAAAGTGGTTATTGGCGGCGACCTGACCGATGAACAAATTTCAGCAATAAAAAACAATTTTAAATAATCAAACCAATTTGAATCATGGAAAAAAACAGCGAAAATTCAAGAAGAAAATTTATTCGGAATGCCGCAACAGGTGCTTTTGTTGCTGCCGTGGCGCCCGGTGCTTTAAAAGCAGAAACCATTGAAGCGCCCACCATTTTGCCTTCAGGAGCCAAAGGAGCAAACGACAGAATTCGGGTAGCCGTTTTGGGCGTTTACGGCAGGGGAAAAAATCACATCAGCGAAATTATGGAACTTGCCGACAAGGCCAATGTTGAGGTGGCAGCCCTGTGCGACCCGGATATGATTGTTTTACAGGAACGTGCAAAAGAATTCAAAGATAAATATGGAAAAGATGTAACCATTGAACAGGATTTCCGGAAAACCTACGAAGATAAAACCATTGATGCCGTGGCTCTTGCTACGCCAAATCACTGGCATGCTTTACAAACAGTTTGGGCTTGTCAGGCCGGCAAAGATGTTTACGTTGAAAAACCGGCTACACACAACATTTACGAGGGCAAAAAAATGATTGAGGCCGCCTACAAATACAACCGAATTGTGCAGCATGGAGTTCAGTTGCGCAGTTCAGTGGCCATTCGCGAAGCTGTGAAACACCTCGAAGAAGGTTTGATTGGCCGTGTTTACATGGCACGTGGCTTGGTTTACCGCTGGCGTCCCGACATTGGCGATAAAGGTATCTCAAAAGTTCCCGATGGATTAGATTATGACTTGTGGACGGGCCCTGCTTCACTGCGTCCCTTCTCGCGTAATCTGGTGCATTACAACTGGCACTGGCACTGGGATTACGGCAATGGCGATGTGGGCAACCAGGGCATTCACGAAACAGATTTGTGTATGTGGGGTCTGGGTGTAAACAGTCTGCCCGAAAGAATTACTTCCATGGGTGGAAAATTCCTGTGGGACGATTGTAAAGAGGTTCCCGAAATTCAATCCTCCATTTACCACTATCCGAAGCAAAAGAAAATCATTCAGTTTGAAGTGCGTAACTGGTGCACTAACCTTGAAGACGGCGCCGGCGTAGGAAATATTTTTTATGGCGATAAAGGGTACATGGTAGTGAAAGGTTATGGCACTTACGAAACTTACATGGGACAAAAACGTGAACCGGGACCGAAACGTTCGGAAGGCGGAGAGCTTACACTACACTTTCAAAACTGGTTTGATGCCATCCGCGCCCGCGACATGAGTATTCAAAACGGCCCGGTACAAACTGGTCACCTCTCATCTTCTCTGGCTCATTTGGGTAACATTTCATACCGGCTTGGCCGCCAGCTCGAGTTCGATCCGGTATCCGAGCGGTTTATTGGCGAAGGCGAAAACGAAGCCAATGCAATGTTGAGCCGTAATTACCGCGCTCCTTATATTTTACCAGAAGTGGTTTAATTGAAAATGAATCAGAGATGATAAAAAAAAACATTTTTACAGGGATATTTCTGATGGCGGTACTGACCTTTTTTTCCTGCAATTCACCAAAGCCCGATACTTTTCTCTCTGAAATCGGTGTTTGCACCAGCGTTTCCAATGCCGACATGCTGGCTACACAAGGATATACTTATGTTGAGGAAAGCGTGGGCGGTTTTTTAATGCCAGCCAAAAGTGAAGAGGAATTTAATGAGATTCTGCAACAGGCACAAAATGCTGCCATTCCGGTAAAAGCCTGCAACAGCTTTATTCCCGGGAGTTTAAAAAGTGTTGGACCCGAAGCGGTGCATCCCGAAATTCTGGAGTATATGGAAATCGCTTTTCGCAGGGCACAAAAAGCCGGTGTGGAATACATTGTTTTTGGTAGCGGCGGTTCCCGGGCAGTTCCCGAGGGTTTTTCAAAAGAAGAAGCACTGCGCCAGTTTACCGACCTTTGCAGCCAGATGGCGCCCATTGCGGCCAGATACGACGTGGTGGTTGTGCTCGAACCGCTTAACAAAAAAGAGTGCAACCTGATCAACTCAGTTTTGGAAGGCGGAGTCATTGTGGAAGAGGTAAATCATCCCAACTTCCGGCTTTTGGCCGATATTTACCACATGATGATGGATGGCGAAGGGCCGGAAAGCATTGAAAAATACGGTCATTTGATTGAGCATACCCACATTGCGGAAAAAGAAGGCCGTGCAGCGCCCGGTACCCATAACGAAGATTTCACAGCCTATTTCAAAGCATTAAAAGAGGTTGGTTACGAAGGAAAAATGTCGATTGAATGCCGGTGGGAAGATTTGGAAACTGAGGCACCCACAGCTATTCAGGCTATGAAAAATCAGTTGGTAACTTTAAACTAAAAAGTATGGAAAATTCCAGACGTTCTTTTATTAAAAAATCAGCCATTGGCGCTGCCGGAATAACTATCGGGGGAATGGGTTTCAGTGCAAAATCCTATGCTTCGATCCTCGGCGCCAATGAGCGTTTCCGGATTGCAGTTTGCGGAGTAAACGGCAGAGGAAAAAGTCACATCAACGGCCTCGGAAATCTCGAAAATGTTGAAATTGTTTACCTGGTTGAACCCGACCGACTGGTTTTGGAAAACCGCGTGGCAGAGGTCCGGGAGAATGTTGAAAACAGTTCCCGCGTGAAAGGGGTTGCAGATGTCCGTCATGTACTTGACGACAAAAATATAGATGCCATTAGTGTAGCTACGCCCAACAACTGGCACTCATTAATGGTTATTTGGGCAGCGCAGGCCGGCAAACACATTTATGTGGAAAAACCTGCCAGTCACGATGTTTATGAAGGACGTGTGGCTTTGGCGGCAGCAGAAAAATACGGTATAGTGGTACAGCATGGAACCCAGCGCCGAAGCAGTCCGGAGTGGGCAAAACTTATTGGTGAAATTCGTTCAGGGAAATACGGCAAAATGCTGGTTTCGCATGGTTTCGCGTGCAAACCCCGTGCAGGTATTGGCTACAAACCTTTCACCAATCCGCCTGAACACCTGGACTGGAACCTCTGGAGAGGACCTTCCGTCGTTGACCGTTACCACGAAAATCTGGTTCATTACAACTGGCACTGGTTCTGGCAGGTCGGAAACGGAGAACTCAACAACCAGGGAACCCACCAGTTGGATGTGGCATACTGGGCGCTTGATCCGGAAGTTGAAAATACGCATCCGGTTCGTGTGATGGCCATGGGTGGCAGGTTTTCCTGGGACGACCAGGGTGAAACGCCCAACACCATGTTTGCCGTTGCAGAATTTAAAAACGGACAACGTGTTTTCTTTAATGTCCGCAATGTAAATCATGAAGGGTACCAACGGGAAGTTACCAACCGGTTTTATTTTGAAGATGGCGGAAGACTTCACGAAGGTGGCGAATATTTTTCGCATAACGGAAGCCAGCCCCGGGATGTGCCTGTGAAAGAAGTTCCCATTACACCGGGAGGAAATTACGGCAGTTTTGTGGCTGCATGCCGGGCCGGCAATCCTTCCATGGCGAACGGTAACATGCGCGATGCACATTACAGTTGCACACTCGGGCACCTTATGAATATTTCATATCGTTTGGGAAAAGAAGTACCATTTAATGCCAAGGCAGGCAAATTTGGAGACGATGCCCTGGCTTTCGAAGAATTTATGAAGATTCATGAAATTGCCCGCGATGGCATGGGAGTTCCGGTAGATCAGGCCAAATATGTAGTTGGACCATGGCTGGAATTTGATGGTGAAGCCGAACATTTTGTCAGAGACCATTCCGTAGAAGCCAACCGGTTGCTTTTTGATCCAAGAAGGGCGGAATTTGATATCCCCTCGCCAAATTCGGTGTGAAATAAATTAAAAATCAGTCAATTCTAATTTTAAAACGAAAAATATGGAAAATTCAAGAAGACAGTTTATTAAAAAATCAGCCATTGGTGCAGCCGGCATTACCATTGGGGGGCTGGGTATGTCGGCAAAAAGTTATGGCAACATTATGGGCGCCAACGATAAAGTCAGGGTTGGAATCCTGGGTTTTTCAAATCGGTTTAAAGGTTCTTTGGGAAAAGCATTTCTGAAGTATGCCGATGAAATGAATTTTGAGTTTTTTACGGTTTGCGATATCTGGAACCGTCGCCGCGACGAAGGTCAGGCCTGGTACAAAGAAACCACAGGAGGAAAGCTGGACACGGCAAGGAATACCGACGAGCTTTGGGGGCAGAAACCTGATGCAGTTATTTTAAGTACAGCCGATTTTCAGCACGCTTTGCTTACAGCAGAGGCAGTGCGGGCCGGTGCCGATGTGTATTGCGAAAAGCCGTTTGCCGAAACCATGGACGATGCCAACGAAGGTCTGAAAGCGGTTAAGGAAACCGGAAAAGTGATAACTATTGGTTCGCAGCGCCGCAGTGGTCCAAATTACCACGCTGCCCATGACTACATTCAGTCGGGCAAGTTTGGGAACATTATTGCTGTGGAAATGACCTGGAATGTGAATCAGCCCGGGCGGTGGCGTTTGCCTCACCTCACTTCGCAAATTAAAGAATCTGATACCGACTGGAAACGGTATTTGATGAACCGGCCTTACGAGCCGTGGGATGCGCGCAAATATCTGGAGTACCGACTTTTTTGGCCCTACTCCTCGGGAATTCCCGGACAGTGGATGGCTCACCAGATTGACACCGTTCACTGGTTCTCTCACCTTCCGCATCCACGTTCAGCAGTTGCCAATGGCGGCATTTACATGTGGAAGGACGGACGCACAAATTTCGATACCATGACCGCGGTGTTCGATTACGGTCCGTTGGATAACATGGACGAAGGCTTCCAGGTAATTTATTCTTCGCGCCAGAATAACTCTTCGGGCGGAACAAAAGAATGGTATTTCTCCAACGGAGGAAAGCTCGACCTCGATACAAATAAAGTAAACAGCGATGGCGGTTTAAGGGAAAACCACGCCAAAGCAATGGGAATGAAACCATTCTTGCTTGAAGATTTTGAACTTCCGCAAATGAAAGTAGAAACAGACGCTGATACCGGATCTGATCCTTTAACCAACGCTCACATGAAAAACTGGATGGAGTGTGTGCGCAAAGGCGACCCGAAAACCAATGCACCGGTTGAAGCCGGTTACAGCCATTCTATTGCAAACATAATGGTTACGGCAGCATTGCGCACCGGTCAGCGTGCTACATTCGACGAAAAAACCAAACAGGTGATGGCCGGAGGAAAAGTGTTTAAATACTAGTTTCGCATAGATTTTTAATTTAAAAGTTCCCTGGTGATTTTTGCCGGGGAATTTTTTTTTATAGAGAGTTCATTTTTTTTGCAAAATCAAAGAAGTATTTTATAGGTTTGAAGAAACGAAATTAGATGTATGTTGATTTTCAGTTACGACGGCACATTCGAAGGTCTGCTCACCTGTATTTTTATGATCTACAGCAGAAAACGGATTCCCGATGAAATACAAACAGCTGGAAAACAACCGGAAAACCTGTTTGCCGAAGTGATAAAAATCGCTTCTGATTCAGAAAAAGCCAATCGGGTTTGGAAAGGAATTCAACAAAAAATGTCTGGTAAAAACAAACAATTGCTCTATTATGCTTTTTTATCAGAAGAAAAGGGAATTGAAATAAAAATCCTGCGGTTTGCCCGGCGGCTATTCAACGAAGAAATAAATATTGAAACTGACCTCGGCGATTCGGATGTGCTGGATGTCATTCAATTTGCCCGAAAAGTGAAAAAGGAAGCCATGCGTATGATGCAGTTTGTGCGGTTTCAGCAAACCAAAGACGGGTTGTACTTTTGCGGCATCGAACCAATTTACGATGTTTTACCTCTGGTGGTGGGGCATTTCAAAAAACGATTTGCAGACCAGCAGTGGCTGCTTTACGACCTCAAACGAAATTACGGAGCTTTTTTCAACAAAAAAACGGTGGAGGAAGTAGTTCTGTCCAGTACGGAAATTAACCGGAAAACCGGGCAGGTGAGTGAAAATGTGCTGAATGAAGGGGATGCATTTTACCAGACACTTTGGAAATCGTACTTCGAAAACATCAGTATAAAAGAACGAAAAAACCTCCGGTTGCAGCGCCAGCACATGCCCCGGAGGTTTTGGAAATATCTTACGGAAAAACAATAATTTAATTCACCTATTTGAATTTTTTCACCTGGTAACTTGAATTCACCTGGTGAATAACAGAATAGTCCTACTTATCCTTTTTTGTTTGCGGCAGCAGAATATTCAGCAAAATTCCAACCAACGCTGCCAAACCAATTCCGGCAAGTGAAAACGTTCCGTATTGAATAATAGCCCCGCCAATTCCAACGGTAAGCACCACCGAAACAATAACTTGATTACGAGTTTCTCCCATATCAGTTTTGGAGTCCACCAACGATCGGATTCCAATGGAAGCAATCATACCAAATAATAACAGCATAATTCCACCCAAAACCGATTGGGGAATAGTTTTTAGAAAGCCGCTTATTTTTCCCACAAAAGCAAAAACGATGGCTGTTATGGCAGCAATGCGCAGTACAAACGGATTGGTAATTTTGGTAAGTGTAATGGCACCGGTAACTTCGGAATAAGTAGTGTTGGGCACACCACCGAAAAATCCTGCAACTGCTGTGGCAATTCCATCGCCCAGTAACGTACGGTTTAACCCGGGTTTTTCAATAAAGTTCTTTTTGCACACACCACCAATAGCATACATATCGCCTACGTGTTCAATAATGGGTGCAATGGCTACCGGAATCATGTATAATATAGCCTGCCAGTGAAACTTTGGTGTTGTAAATTCGGGCAACATAAACCACGTGGATTCTTTAATGGCCGTGTAATCTACTTTTCCCCAAACCACTGCAGCCAGGTACCCCACAATTATGGCAATAAAAATTGGAATCAGTTTAGCCATGCCTTTTCCGAAAATAACCACGATAATGGCTGTCAGCAATGCAATAACTGCCAGTGGCCAGTCGCTTTTTGCCATATCCACAGCAGCTGAGGCCAGCGACAAGCCAATAATCATAATTACAGGGCCAACCACTACCGGAGGAAAAAGCCGCTCAACAAAAGTAACACCACGTGCTTTTACCAGCATGGAAACAATTCCGTAAACCAAACCTACGGCAATAATCCCGGAAAGTGTTCCAGGCCAGCCATAAAGTTTGGTTGCTTCAATTATAGGGGCAATAAAAGCAAAACTGCTTCCCAGAAAAACAGGTACTTGCCCGCGGGTAATCAGGTGAAATATTAGGGTACCGATTCCTGCAGTAAATAAGGCTACTGAAGGATCTATTCCCACCAGAAGTGGTACTAAAACGGTGGCTCCAAAGGCAACAAAAAGAAATTGGATTCCCAGTACCGTGTTTTTCACAGTAAGCTGGTCGCGAAAGGTTTTTTGATTCATGCGAAATTGAATAAATTGATTTGTGCAAAAAAAGTGTTTTCCAGTTATTTATTCAAAAAAAGATGTTAACAAAAAATCTACAATTGACGATTTTAATTTTCGGGAAATAAAAAACCCACCTCAAAAAAGAAGCGGGCTTGTTTTTTAATCACCTGAGAAGCCTGAATTATTGCAAAATTTCAGCCGGAATTTCTTCAATAGATTTAATTTTTATATTTCTTAAAAAAACTTCCCCGCCTTCAGACTGGAATTGAATTTTTCCTTTTGAAAGTGGTTCGATGTTACCTTCGCCAAGGTATTTCCCCGAGTTGAAGTTTACCATATTAACGGTTTCGTTTACCACGTGCACCGAGGTTGTTCCAACGCAATATAGTTCAATGGTGTTCCACTCGCCAATTGCTTTTTCATAATCGCCGTTTTTGGCTACAACCCGGGTTTCGGTATCAGGTATGGAAGGAATCAATTCAGCTCCTTTTGTGTAAACATATTTTCCTTCTGCATTTTTTTCCATTGGTATTTCGCAATACGATTTTCCCATTCGATATGAATCGCCAATATTCCCGGTCCAAAGCTGTAATTCGTGTGAGCTCATCCAAACGCCCAGCCCAGCTCCAAAATCGCCGTAACTGTGATACAGCAATCCTGAGTTTCTTCGCGAGTACACTTCCTGTCCCCATTTTAGTTCCACCGACAAATGGTAGTTTTCAAATTCTTCTTTTGTTGCCAGCGAAGCATTAACCTCGCCCGAAATGCGGATAACATTTTCGCCATCCAACTCTACAACCGAAAACAGGTTTAAAGGATCGTTATTCAGTCCAACGGGATCGCCATCTTCTTCAAGAGGGCCAACCCAGGTTTCCCATCCGTCAAGGTTTTCACCATTAAATAATGGTTGCCAGGGCTTTTCGGTTTGACACGAATAAAGGGCTAAAAGAATTGTAGCACTGATAAATAAAAAATACTTTTTCATTTCGATTAAATTTTTGGTTAAAAAAAACTGCCCCATAAATATAGGACAGTTTTATAATATTTTTATAAATTTTCCTTTAAATCAAACCGTTTCTGCATGAATAAGTTCTTTTGCCCTGTCAAGAATTGCTGTATCGTCAAGAAGAACTATGCCGCCATTTGGACCTGGTTCCATGTGAATTCCAACTGCTGCTCCGTTTGTGTAATTTGCACCTCCAAAATAATTCCTGACGGTTTCCTCGGTGAGGTCAAATTCTTTTGCAATTTTTTTAATGGAACCGTCAGGCAAGCTGTCTTTAATTTTACGCAGCTCGTTAAATGTGATTTTATTCTCCATAATGCTAAAATTTTATTTTGTAATAATTATAAATTAAATACGTCTGAACCTGTAAATTTAAAATTATATATTGAAAAAAGAACTTAAATCTATCACTGTTTTGTTCTTATTGTATCCGGTACATTTGTACGGAATTTAAAACGAAATGGTTATTTTATACAACTTGTTGACTTTGAGTTATAAACCATTGCAGTATTGCAGGTTAAGTCTTGAATCTACATAATATAATTAACTTTTTTTAACCCCGTAGCATTTTAAAAGTCAAAGGCAATCGTAAATTGACTGGTGCATGGCAGTTCTTATATTCAGGTTAAAAAGTTGAAGGTTTTCGCGTGTAGGATGAACCCGGTTCGACATGAAGATGAACAGCGTTCCGTTATCCGGATCGGCCCAGGCCATGGTGCCGGTATAGCCCGTATGTCCGAAACTGTTTTTGCTTGCACTTACAGCCGGATAAGCATCTTTTAGCTTGTTTTTATGGTTGTCAACCAGTGGTTTGTCAAATCCCAGTGCCCGCCGGTTTTTGCTGTTCGGAAATTGCCTGCGGATAAATTCATTTACGGTTTCTTCGGAAATAAACTGTTTTCCACCAAAATAACCCTTTTGCAGGTACATTTGAAACATTTTAGCCAAATCATTTGTGTTGCTAAAAAGTCCGGCATTCCCCGAAATTCCGCCCAGCATGGCAGCTCCTTCATCGTGCACAAATCCCCGCAGCCTTTCATTTCTGAAAAAATCGTCGTTTTCTGTTGGGATTATGTTTTCGAGCGGAAAATGCAGATACGGATTGTAGTTTAATGTCCAGGCACCCAATGGCCGGAAAAATGTTGTTTTGATGTATTCTTCATAAGGCAACCCGGATAAATTACTGATGATTTCAGGGAATATATGAAAGCTGAGATCGGAATAAACGTATCTTTTTGAAGGAATTGATTTTGCCATTCGGATAGTATCGAGTATATTTTGTTTAAAGTTGTTGTTGAGGTATAAATGTTCAGAAATTCGAATCTGGAATTGTTCGGAAGGTTGGTGGGAAAAAATTTCACGGTTCAATTTACCTTCTTCGTCAAGTCCCATGCGCCAAAATGGAATCCAGCCGGGAAGCATTGCCTGGTGGGTTAAAAAATCGCGCACCGGCAACCGGCCTCTGTCGGTTCCTGCAAAAGGCGGCCAATAGGTGCTAAAAGGTTTATCCAGGTCAATTTTCTTTTCTTCAACCAATTTCATAATGGCAGGAAGGGCAGCGGTAACTTTGGTTAATGACGCCAAATCATAAATGTTTTCTTCGGTTACTTTCTGTTCTTTTTCGTAGGTATGGAAACCGTAACATTTATGAAAAATTACATTCCCGTCTTTGGCAATGAGGACCTGACATCCCGGATAAGCCTTGTTTTCCAGTCCGAGATTGGCCAGGGAATCAATTTTCCCTGAAAGTTTTTCCGAGTTTATTCCAACTTCCTCAGGAATGGTATAGGAAAATGTTTTATTGTTTTTAATGGTTAATCCATCGCCGGGTAGAAATCTTTTATCTACAGTTACCGGAAGTTTTCCGGTGGCATCGAATGCTCCAAAAACCAGTTGCGCTGCCAGTTCCTGTATTAACTGAGTATTTTGATAAGCCAAAATTAATCCTTTTGCCCGGTGAATATTTTCAAAGTGTTTTAAAGCATAGGCATTGCCAAAGAACACGGCAATCACATTGTTGTCCCTGATAAAATCGGCCAGAGCATTCCGCTGCAATTCTGTCGTTCCATATTTTCCCGAAGGATAAAGGTTTATTCCCTGAATTCCGGCTATCACCAGATTGTAGTTGTCCAGTTTTTTTCTCAGGTTAAACATTTCACGTGCTGATGCATTTTTGCTCAAAACAAAATGGTCAATCTGCGTGTATTTGTCCATCATTTTCTGAAAGGGGGAAATGTTTTCTGCCCCAATCATTACCGAAGCAATTTTTAGGTTGGCCAGATCCTGCACCGGCAACACGTCCTGGTTGGCTAAAACAGTCATTGCACCTTTAATCAGTTTCCGGTTGGTCACTTCAAAATAAGGTGAATTCAGCCGCGCAGAGAGGTTGATGGTGTTTGCAGGTTCATAAATATGCAAACCGGCCCAGCGTTTGGCAGCCAGCACTCTGCGGCATTTGGTTTCTATTTCTTCCAAAGAAATTTCTCCACTTGCCAGTGCATTTTTAACTGAAGCAATGGCTTTCCCGATGTCTGGCACAAATTCAACCATATCGTTTCCGGCTTTCAGCGCTTCGAGTTCCGCATATCCTTTATCAGTCTGCACACCTTTCATATTCATGGCGTCAGTAATTACCAATCCCTGAAATCCAATTTCATTGCGCAAATAACCATCTATTATTTTTTTTGAAAGCGAAGAAGGCGTTCCCGAATCGTCGAGTGCCGGAACTTCCAAATGAGCCGACATGATTCCCATAATTCCCATTTCGGTCAGGTATCTGAAAGGAAAACTCTCCACAAAATCGAGGCGATCTTTCGGGTGATTAACAAGTGGAAGCACATGATGTGAATCGGTTTCGGTATCGCCATGCCCCGGGAAATGTTTAGCCACTGGAATTGCACCGGCATCCTGCATGCCAAGTGCCACCCAGCCTGCTTTTTGGGACACGTTGATTTTGTCTTCACCAAACGAACGAAAATTGATGACAGGATTTTGTGGATTGGTGCTCACATCAGCAACCGGTGCAAAGTTTATGTGGATACCCATTTGTTTCATTTGCCGGGCAAGATCGCGTCCCATCTGGTAAATGAAAGTGGAATCCTGAATAGCGCCAATGGCTTGTGCGTAAGGGTATTGAATAGTGCTGTCAATACGCATGGATAATCCCCACTCTCCATCAATGGCCACCAGCAAAGGAATTGCCGAATTTTCCTGAAATTCATTGATCCACCGGGTTGTTTTCATCGGGCTGCCCTGCATAACAAGAATTCCTCCGGGTTTAAAATGCTGAATTAAATTAATCATACTGTTTTTTGCAGCCTCACTCTGCCTTGGATAAATCGTTACCATCATCAGTTGGGCAATTTTTTCGTCCAAGGTCATTTGCTCCATTTTTTCATTAACCCAATGGTCATTGGTCAATAATAAAAAGTCTGGTTCCAAGGGTTTTGGAGGTTCCTCCGCATACAGAATTGTATTAGAGGAAATCAAATAAAACAACAAAAACAAAAGTATTTTTATATGGGTTTGAATATTCACTTCTTTCAGGATTTTTAATTTTTAAAGCTGTAAAAGTATCAAAAATAAACAAATAACTTCCTACTTTTGCAGCCTATGAGCAGGGTAGTAATCGGACTTTCGGGCGGAGTGGATTCCAGCGTGGCTGCATTCCTTTTAAAACAACAGGGGCACGACCTGGTGGCATTGTTTATGGTGAACTGGCACGAACGGGTAGGAGCGGTGACCAGCGCCTGTACCTGGGAAGAGGATGCGCTGATTGCCAAAATGGTGGCCAAAAAACTGGATATTCCGTTTCATATTGTCGATTTGAGCAAGGAATATAAAAGACGTGTGGTGGACTACATGTTTGCCGAATATCAGGCAGGCCGTACACCCAATCCCGATGTGCTTTGCAACCGCGAAATCAAATTCGACACTTTTCTGGAAGAAGCCCTGAAATTAAATGCCGATTTTGTGGCTACCGGTCATTACTGCCAAAAAGATTCCATAGAGGTGAACGGACAAACCATTCACCGGCTGATTGCAGGGAAAGATCGGAACAAAGACCAAAGCTATTTTTTGTGTCAGCTTAACCAGGAACAACTGGCCAAAGCGCTTTTTCCAATTGGCCACCTTACCAAACCGCAGGTACGCGAAATAGCCCGAGAACAAAACCTGCCTACCGCAGAAAGAAAAGATTCACAGGGAATTTGTTTTGTGGGGAAAGTAGATTTGCCCACTTTTTTGCAACAGCAACTTCAGCCTAAAACCGGAAACGTAATTGAAATTCCGGTTGCATTTATGGCAAAGAAAAAGCAGGTTGATATTTCCGAAGAAAATTTTCGGAAAATCTGTTTCCCGTTCCCATACAAGCCTTGGAATGGAGAGGTTATTGGTGAACATCAGGGCGCGCATTTTTATACCGTAGGACAACGAAAAGGCCTGAACATTGGCGGGCACAAAGAACCGCTTTTTGTGCTGGGAACCGACGTTCAGCGAAACATTGTGTATGTTGGCGAAGGCCAGGAACATCCCGGACTTTTTCGTCCCGGACTTTTTATTGCCCGGGAAGATGTGCATTGGATTCGGCCTGATTTGAAAATGCAAACTGGAGAGAAAATGGAATTTGACATTCGCATCCGGTATCGCCAGCCACTTGAAAAAGGTACACTGCATGTAAAAGAAGAGGGTATTTATAATCTTTTTGAAAACGAACAACGGGGAATCACTTCAGGGCAGTTTGCAGCATGGTACCTGAAAGATGAGCTTATTGGTTCGGGCGTTATCGCATAAAAAACGTAAATTCGTAAAAATTTAAATTCTATGATAAAATCGATGACAGGCTTTGGTAAAGCCGAATTTGAGGTGAATAATAAAAAAATCACTCTTGAGTTAAAAGCACTTAACAGCAAACAAATCGACATCAACGCACGCATTCCCTCAGTTTACCGCGAAAAGGAAATTGAAATCAGGAAAGAACTGGCCGAAAAACTAGTGCGTGGAAAGGTAGATGTAACCATTTATGTGGAGAATCACGGCGAAGATTCCAACAGTAAAATAAACGAGCCAATTCTGAAAAGTTATTTCGAAAGTCTGAAAAAAATTAATGATGAGCTTGGTCTTCCGACCGACCAGACTACCATGCAGGCCATTTTGCGGCTTCCCGATGTGGTAAAAACCGAATACGAAACGCTGGATGAGGAAGAGTGGCAGGTTATTTTACTGCACCTCAGAAAAGCGTTGGAAGATATCGATGATTTCAGAATAAGTGAAGGAAAAGCGCTGGAAACAGACATTATTGCTAATACGGAAAGTATTGAAAAGCTGCTCCGACAAATTGCACCATTCGAGGATAATCGCATGGAAACTGTGAAAAAACGGCTCAGCGAAAATCTCGAAAGGTTGAACCTGAATGGTAGTGTGGACGAGAACCGTTTTGAACAGGAGCTTGTGTATTACCTGGACAAAATGGACATGAACGAGGAAAAAGTGCGGCTGAATAACCATTGCAACTATTTTCTTGAAACACTGGCACAATCTGATTCCAGCGGAAAAAAACTGGCGTTTATTTCGCAGGAAATGGGCCGCGAAATCAATACCCTCGGTTCCAAAGCCTACGAAAATAATATTCAGCGGATTGTGGTACAAATGAAAGACCACCTCGAAAGGATCAAGGAACAGTTGTTAAATGTACTTTGAATAATCTATCCTGATCTGGATTTCAGCAAATGGGTTAATCATTGTATCTTTGATTAGGAAAAACATTTTATTATGAACGAAAGAGAACTTCAAAATAAAATTGCACAAACAATTTATAGTAAAGACCCAAGTGCTGAGGCTTATCTGTTCGGTTCTCGCGCAAGGGGCGATTACAAAGCTGATTCAGACTGGGATATTTTAATTTTGGTAGATGCCCCGGAGTTTACCAACGAATTGGATAATAAATTCAGACGCGATATTTATAAATTGTCACTGGAATCCGGACAAGTTATTTCAATTTTAATCTATCCTAAAAAATACTGGAAAGAGAAATTGGCTTACTCGCCTCTTTACGAAAATGTTGTTAAAGATGGATTAAAATTGAAATGAACAACAAAGAAGATTACATATTATACAGGATAAAAAGAGCTGACGAAGCTTATGATGAGGCTCTTTTTCTGGTTCAGAGAAAAAGTTGGAATACAATCGTAAACCGTCTTTATTACACGTGTTTTTATGCTGTTAATGCTCTTTTGTTGAGGAATAATATTAAACCTGGTACACACAGGGGGACTTTAAATCAGTTTAGTCTTCATTTTATCAAAACAAATAAAATTGACATAGAATATGGAACTTTGTATTCCCAATTATTTGACTTTCGCCAGAAAGGTGATTACGGCGATATGTTTGATTTTAAAGAAGAACAGGTTTCACCATTAATTGAACAGGTTTCTGGTTTTTTATCGGAAATCAAAAAACATATCCAATTTTAATGAAAGGCAAACTTGTAATATTCTCAGCACCATCGGGAGCCGGCAAAACAACCATCGTTAAGCACCTGCTCCAGCAGGATTTGGAACTTGAATTTTCAGTTTCGGCCACCAGCCGGGAGCCCCGGAAGGGTGAAGTAAACGGAATAGACTATTATTTTCTTACCGTAGATGAATTCCGAAAAAAAATTGAAAACGGTGAATTTCTGGAATGGGAGGAAGTTTACAGCGGCATCTTTTACGGAACCCTGAAAAGCGAAGTGGAACGCATTCGCAGCAAAGGTAAAAACGTGATTTTTGATGTGGACGTGGTGGGTGGTTCAAACATCAAAAAATTTTACGGCACCGAGGCGCTGGCTGTTTTTGTAAAACCTCCGTCAGTTGAAGAGTTGAAACACCGTCTGAAAAACCGTTCCACCGAATCGGAAGAGAAAATAAAAATGCGCATTGCCAAAGCAGAAAAGGAACTTGAATATGTTGGAAAGTTTGACGTGATTATTGTAAACGATGATTTGCCCAAAGCTTTAATTGAAGCTGAAAATGTAGTATCGGAATTTCTTTCAGAAAATGGAGAAAATTGATTTTGACAAAAAAAATTGTTCGTTATGAGCGAAAGATTTTTGGTTAAATTGTTCGTTTGAAACGAAAGAAAAAGAAAATGAAACAACCATCATCCAAAACCTTCCCCACAAAAGAAACCGGCTTGTATTTTGGCTCATTTAATCCGGTGCATATCGGACATTTGGCCATTGCCAATTACATGGTGGAGTTTGCCGGTTTAGATGAATTCTGGTTTGTTGTAACGCCTCAAAATCCGCACAAACAAAAGGCAAACCTGCTAAACGACTACGATAGGTTGGAGATGATGCAACTTGCAGTTGAAGGCGATTTCAGGTTGCAGGTTTCCGATATCGAATTTTACCTGCCCAAACCCAGTTATACTGTGGACACTCTGATCTATTTAAAAGATAGAAATCCGAACAGGGATTTCAAAATTCTTATGGGATCAGATAATCTCGAAAATTTTCACAAGTGGAAAAACTTTGAAACCATAGTGGAAAATTACGGCATCATTGTTTATCCGCGTCCGGGGTTCGACAAAACAAAGGTTCAGCAGCATAAAAACATTGTGATTGCTGAAAATGCCCCGCAGATGGAAATATCCTCATCTTTCATTCGTAAAGCCATTAAAAAAGGAAAAGATGTACGCCATTTTTTGCCACCAAAAGTTTGGGAGTATATTGTGAAAAAAGGGCTTTACAGGTAGTTCAGTATGTAGTGGTCATATCCTCATCCACACAAATGGTAAAATGGGCCTTGCCTTCATTTTTTTCGGTGAGTTCCGAAACATCTTCCTGCGAAACAGTGGTGATGGTTACAATATTCAGCTCAGGTTTGTGCTGTTTGAGGTACCAGTAAATGCTTTCAAAATTGTCGGAATGGTAGGCGCCGTGGTAATGAATCAGCAGTTTTTCCGGCGACCAGTTCTCCAGAATAAAATGTGCCATAGTGGCATCTTTTATGGCCTGTGCTTTGGGGAAATTTTCATTTGTGTGGCTGCCCATCCCTTCCATTTTCAGCATGTTTTTGTAAGCGGGCAGTTCAGAATCGTAGAGTATCGGTATTGGCGGTAAAAAAGCTTTGGCTTCATCTGAAAGTTCTTCCAGTCCTTCGAAACCTTTCGAATTAACCAGCGAGGCATAACGCCGTGGAATATTGGTAGCCACAAACCGTAATTCGTTTTTCCGGGCGAATTCAACCAGTGGTTTATAGTCTGTTTTGTAGTTATTCCACAAACGCACTTCGGCCTCAAACCGTGTTTGTGAAACGAGTCCGTTAAAATATTCGTCCAGAATAAGCTGGTTGTCGCTTTCAAACATTTCGGCTCCCAGAATCAGATTTGTGCCTTTTAGTTCGTACAAATCTTTGGTAAGTTCAAACTGAAGCCAGTGCGCAATGGCGTTGTTGTGCAGTTCGCCAAACAACACAATGTCAGCATCTTTTATTTGGTCGAGTATTTTATCGTATTTAACTTTTTTCCCTTTTTCGTTAAAAAGCAGGTAAGCGGGTTTATTGGTTTTAAATGCCGTAAAAACAAAAAACAAAACTAAAAGTACTATCGGATATTTCTTCATTATAATTTTTATTGATATGCTTGTAAAACAATATTCAGTGCAATCAGTTTTTAAATTGCGATTAATGATTCAAAACTATCACTTTTTATGGGGCAGAAAACAGTAATTTTCATTTTTCTGATTTCGGTATTTTTGAAAACCGAAGGGAATTTTCATTCGGAAACAATTTACATGAAACACGATGGCATGGACCGCTCTTTTGAACTATATGTACCCCAAAATTATTCTGCAGCCAAATCATATCCTGTTGTTTTTGTTTTACATGGCGGGGGTGGTACAGGTAAAGGACTGGAGCGGCATACAATGAGCAGGTTCAATCGTTTGGCTGAAAAAGATGAATTTTTGGCAGTTTACCCGAACGGATTTAAAAAAAGCTGGAATGACGGTACCCGAGATACTTTTAGTGTAGCCCGTAAAATGAATATCGACGATGTGGGATTTATTGAAAAAATTTTGGATAACATTGGTTCGAAATTTAATTTAGATGAAAAAAATATTTTTGCCTGTGGCATTTCAAACGGTGGGTTTATGGTTCAGCGGCTTGCCTTTGAATTGCCTGAGAAAATAAGAGGAATTGCAGTGGTTGCAGCTAATTTAAGTGAAGTGCAGTCAAAAAAAGAATATCCTGAAAAGCCTGTTTCAGTGCTGTTTATAAATGGCACTGACGATCCGATGGTGCCCTACAACGGAGGTCATGTTACCGTTTTCAGGCAAAAGCGGGGAGCAATTCTAAGCGTGGAACAAAGCCTTGAAATTTGGAAAACAATAAATGGATGCTCAGGAAAAACAAAAGAATCCGTTTTTCCGGATAAAAATAAAAAGGATGGATGCACTACCTTCAAGGTGGTATGGGAAAATCCGGAAATTCCAAAAATAAAGGTAGCTTCCATTAAAATTGATGGAGGCGGGCACACCTGGCCGGGTGCCACCAGGAATTTGCCCAAACAACTGGTGGGAAATACCTGTCGCGATTTTAACGGATGCGATGAGATTTGGAGTTTTTTTAAATCACTAACTATAAATTGAATGGTTGAATCAGGTTTTTTTTACAGCACAGTCATCGACCCTGTTCTGGCGGGAATGCGGAAAAGGGTAAACAGGGTAATTCCGAAAGGTCAAAATATACTCGATGTTGCCTGTGGCACCGGAGCCCAGGTGTTTGAGCTGGCACCCTTCGCCAGGGAAGTAACAGGAATAGATTTGTCAGAATCGATGATTCGCAAAGCAGAGCAAACCAAACAAAAGCGAAAGATTTCCAACGTCCTATTCCGGGTTTGCGACGCTACCGATAACTGGAAGTTTACTGACAAACAATTCGATATTGCCATCATAACCATGGCGCTTCACCAGTTTCCACCCGAAAACTATACAAGCATTTTAGGTGAAATGAAAAGGGTAGCTCAAAAAATCATAATTGTGGATTATGCTGTTCCGTTGCCACAAAACATAACCGGGTGGGGAAGTCGTGTGGCTGAATTTTTCGCCGGAAGAGAACACCACCGGAATTTCAGGCAGTATTATCGGGCAGGAGGATTAAAAAACATTCTTGCTGAAAATGATCTCACCATTCAACATCAGGTATTTCTTGCCAAAAGAGCTTTTCAGTTGGTGGTTTGTTCGCAACAGAATATTAATACTTATTAAGACAATTAACATCAATAAATCTAGTTTAACAAAAGTTTAAATGCATTAAGTTGGGTTAACACTTTTCATACTTATGTTTGAAACGTAATTTTAAAACCCAATTTTTATGAAAAACAAAAATCTAAAAATCAAGCTTGTCCTGTTTTTTTCTGTTTTAATTGTTTCTTTTGAAACACTTCATGCACAAACCGAATTTGGTCTAAAAGGCGGTGCATTATATTCCGGATTCCGGGATAATTATAAGGGAATGACATTCGATTTTGAACGAAAAAGCGGATTTCTGCTGGGAGTCTATTATAAAAAACACAATTTACTCGGCCCGGTTGGTTTGCAAACCGAATTTCTTTACCAGTTAAAAGGTGTTAACACTTACATTTTGTATCATGATTCTGAAAATTCCGGAGGATATTCAGAATTTGGATATTTTGATAAATCATCAGCGCCCTGGTTACGCGACACAGAAAATTATCACTATTTATCGGTACCGGTTCTGTTCTCAGTTTCTCCGTTGAAATTCCTTGATATTTATGCAGGTCCGGATTTGGGTTATCTCCTGTCATTTTCAGAAAACAGAAGAGTTACAGGCGATTTAAACCGTTTTTCTGCCGGACTGGCAACTGGCCTGGCCCTGAAATTAAGTGAAAACACCAAACTCGATTTTCGATTTTCTTCCGATTTCACCACACTATACGACATGGGCTCCACAAATCTGAAAAATCAGTCATTCTCTTTTTCTGTTCAGCAGGCGCTTTTTAGAAAAGAATAAATTCAAATAAACAATTTCAGAAAATTTAGTTTGAAAGGGATTTCCTGTTAGCCGGAAGTCCTTTTTTTTCATATTTGTATTATGAAAATCGCACGAATCATTTTACTTGCTCCGCTGGCTTTGTTCAGGTTTTTGTTTATCCTGGTTATTTCAACATTTGTGGTGGTTACTGGCTGGTTTTGGCTGCAACATTTTGGGTTTAGCCGGAAATTGCAAAACTGGTCTATGCGTACCTGGGGAAAAAGCATCCTGTTTGTTTGTGGAATAAAAATCAGAAGAAACCAAATTCCGGAAAATTCACATTTTATAGTGATGCCCAACCACCGCAGTTACTTCGATATCTTTATTGTAGCGGCGCTCACCCCGGCTGCTTTTGTGGCAAAAGCCGAATTAAAAAAATGGCCGCTGCTTAAAGGGGGAGCAAAAATTACCAATACAATTTTTGTTTCGCGTTCCGAATTGCAAAGCCTCATTGCCACCATGAACAAAATAAAAGCTTCAGTAAACAATGGAATTCCCGTGGTGCTTTTCCCTGAAGGCACTTCATTTAAAGGGCCATTGACCAAACCATTCAAAAACGGAAGTTTTAAAATTGCTGCTGATTCCGGTATTCCGGTTATTCCCATGGCTATTCATTTTGAAGACGAAAATGACGCCTGGGTGGATGACGATACGTTTGTGGGCCATTTTTTCAGGCAAATGAGCAAACCGGTAACGCGGGTAACAATCCGATATGGCAAACCCCTGACAAACAGCGATTACAAAATGCTGCAGAAAGAAACACGGGAGCAAATTGATACGATGTTGCAGGAAATTATTTCAGGCGCCGGGTAGTTTTCCTTTTTTATATTTAAACCAGTAAAATACCGGTATTCCTGAAAGGGCAGTTAATATGGCAATTGTTGATTCCCAGGGGCGCTCAAAGTAGGCCAAAACCAAAATGGATAAACTTATCACAATAAAAAAGATGTGCGCTACCGGATAACCCGGAAGTTTCAATTTACTTTGACCTGTCATTCTTAGTTTGAATACCCCGAGTACTGCCAGGATGGGAAAAATTCCAAGAGAAAATCCCATGTAAGCCAGAATTTGTTCAAAAGTGCCCGACATAACCAGAATGATGGCAATTGCGCTTTGAAGAATCAGTGCATTTTGAGGAACTTTAAACCGTGGATGCACAGCCGAAACCCACTTGAAAAAATAGCCATCGCGGGCCATGGAATAGTAAACACGCGGACCCAGAATAATAAATGCGCTGAGCGAAGAAAACAGGGCAAATGAAATGAGTAGTGAAATAATCGTTCCGGCAAAATCACCAAATGCAAGTCCGGCTGCAACACCTCCAATCTCCGGTTCTCCGGCCATTTGTTCGGGTGGAATGGCATAAACAAAAAACAGGTTCAACAGCAGATACAAAAAGGTAACAATTCCGGTGGAAATAAGCAGCGACCGGGGAATCACTCTCTGCGGGTTTTTTATTTCAGACCCAATGTAAGTGGCCGAATTCCAGCCGCTGTAAGCAAACATGATGAACATAAGTGACAGTCCCATGGATTTCCAGCCGGAGAAACTGAAGTTGAGTGCCTGCACGCCGAATGAAGAAATCTTCAGGTGGCTGAAATCGCCCTTACCCAATGCAAAACCGGCAACAATCAGTCCGGCAACCAGTGCCACTTTAAGTATGGTAAGGCCGTTTTGGACTTTTGCACCCAAAACCACGCCACGGGCATGAAGCAGTGAAAAAGTTATGATGACTAAAATTGCCAGCAGCCGGCTAAACATTTCAGGACTCATAATTTTGTCAAATAAAAACCACGACTGGAAATCAGGAAATGCCCAAATGAAATATTTACTGAACCCGATGGCCGAAGCAGCTATTGGCGCTGAAAAACCAACAATTAGCGAAAGCCAGCCACTTAAAAAACCCAACATGGGATGAAACAATTTCGAAATAAAGGTATATTCTCCGCCTGCTTCCGGAAATGCTGCTCCCAGTTCGCCAAAAGCAAGTGCGCCGCAAAGGGCTACCAATCCTCCAATGAGCCAAAGTGCCAGCATCAGAATGGGATTTCCCAAAAAATCCATTAAATATCCGGTGGTTGTAAAAATACCTGCGCCAATAATATTGGCCACCACAATATTGGTAACCGGAAAGAGACCAAGTTTCCGCTCGAGACTATCGGAAGTGTTGTTCAATTTTTCTATGGTTTTTCAGCGGTTTTGTAACTGATTGAAATACCTGAGCGGCTGTTTTTAGCAAAAGTTGTTTCGTAGTTGTTAAGGCTTTCCACATATTCCAGAAACTCGCGAATTCCGGAAACACGCATAGCTGTGTTATGCGCTGTAAAACTACCACCCACAACCAGTTTGGGGTCCATGTCAATAAAGTAGTTTTTATACCAGTATTTATCAGCATCGCTAAAAACAAAATCGTATTTTCCGGGAAGTTGTGGAACCAGTTCATGCGCATCGGCAAGTCGTGCGTCAATGTATTTTTCTACGCCGGCTTTTTTGAAATTGGCTTTGGCCTGCACGTAACGCTCCTTGTCAATTTCAATGGTAATCAGTTTTCCGCCGGTTTTGCTGAGTGCCCAGGCAATCCAAATGGCTGAATGACCAGTGGAAGTTCCTATTTCCACAGCACGGGTATACCCATTTTCAACAATTAAATCATAAAGTATTTTTCCATCGGAAAGAGGAACGTTCATATCGCGCCAGTTATTCAGGTTTTCTTCTAAAAAAGCTTTCGCTTTCTGGTCGAGACTGTTTTCAATTTCAGGAAATTGCGCCTGCGAGGAGGAGCAGCTAAAAACAAGAATGGCTATTACCCAGTATTTTAATTTCATAGGACAAGCATTTTGTATTGAACGTCCTAAAGATAAAAAAAATGGATTAACTCCCCTGAATTTTTTGGAGTTCTTCTGAAATAGGTTCTGTTTCGGCCAGAATAGTCTTGTTTTCTTTATAATTAAAAAACCTGTTAAAGAATTCAGGAATACTTTGCGAAGCCACGCTGTTAGGGGAGTTGGTCAGGTAAACAATTCCAATATCTTCTTGCTTGCACAGGGCAATTTCAGCTTTGTAGCCATGCACATAACCGCCGTGGTAGGCTACTTTCCTGCTCTTGTAATCCACAATTCGCCATCCAAGGCCATAATTTTTTCGGCCCACATTCTCCCAGTATTTGAAATACCCGCGGCTAAGTGGAGAAACCACCTGGGGTTGAAAAATGGCTTCCTGAATATCATCTTTAAGCAAAGGATTGTTTTCGTTTAAAAGTGCCAAAAGAAAATGGGCCATATCCGAAACGCTTGCATTTACTCCTGCTGCCGGTGCTGTGTTGTAATACCTGTCATTTAATGGAAGTGTATTGCGGGAGCCATTTCCCCAGTGCGGGTAAGCTTTGTTCGGATTGTTTTTGAAGCTCTCAAAATCCGTGGAAGCATCATGCATTCCAACGCGCTCAAACAATTTTTCTTTCACAAGCTGGCTGTAATTTTTTGAAGTTTTTACAGCCAGAATAGTATCTAACAAACTGAACATCACATTTTGATAACCATACATTTTTCCAGGTTCAGCAGATATACCAGCCATTCGCAATCGTTCATAAATGGTGCTAAACGGAACATGTCCTTCCACCAAATCGTCATAAGCATGTGGTACCAGTCCTGTTGTGTGGCTCAACAGGTTTTTAATGGTTAGATTTTGCGTATTTACCAAACTGTTCAGGCGAAATCCGGGTAGCGACTCAATTACGCATTCATCAAAATCGAGAATATTTTCTTGTGCAAGAATACCTGTTAACACACCAGTAACAGGTTTTGAAACTGATGCCAGCCTGAAAACAGTATGCTCATCAACAGGTTCAGAGCTGCCAGATTTCCGTGTTCCAAAACATTTTATAAACGCAATTTGGTCTTTATAGGTTATTGCTACTGCAGCACCAATAGTTCCCGATTTCTCAATTTCCCCGGAGAGCCACTGATTGTATTCTTCAAACACATCCTGCATTTCAGTAAGTTCTTTTTCCGACTGAGATGGAGGGATTTCAATGTTTTCCTGTAAAATATCAGGAGAAGATGAAATACGTTGATTGGTTGTCGTCAGGAGTACGAAAAATAAAAAAATTAGTAGTGCAAAAAATCTCTGTTTTTTCATTCAATTCATTTCTTTTTTAAGAAAGAGTAAAAACGCCGCTTGATTTAATATTGCCGAAAATAATATTTTAATAGAAAAAATCAACACATATCGTAAATTTATTATAAAATTCCAGGTGTTAATAACACGAATGTTTCAATAACTTTTTGTTATTTCAGGATGTAATTTATTGCATTTGTGGCTAATAAAACTGATTTTATTAACTAATGTCTGGTTTGGAAATATAAAATTAATTTGAAATTTTTCATCCATCTTCGTTTCATTTTATATTTTTAGAATCCATTAAAATTCAATACCATGCTTAAAAGTATCAAATTCATGCAGGCAAAAACTTTTTTCTTCCTTTCCATTTTTATGTTTTTACTCACATCCTGTAATCAGCAACCTGAAAGAAAAATTGAAGTCAGGGGTGTTTACGGACATCCGCAACCCTTGTGGGATAAAGATTATAAGCTGGCAGATTTGGGAATAAATTCCATTTTTGTTCACAGCGGTTCCATTAATCAAAAAATGATGAACCGGGCCCGCGCCGAAGGAATGAATGTGTATGCCGAGTTTGCTACCTTGAACGGTAAAAATTATGTGGAAGAACATCCCGAAGCGTGGGCAATAAACGAAAAAGGGGAGCAGGTTGAGGCTGCTTCGTGGTTTATGGGTGTTTGCCCAACAGAGCCCGGCTTTCGCGAATACCGGTTTGGATTGATGCGCGAGTTGCTTAAAGAATACGACATCGACGGAGTTTGGATGGATTACGTTCATTGGCATGCCCAGTTTGAAGAGCCCGAACCCATTTTGCCCGAAACCTGTTTTTGCGACCACTGTCTGGCTTCATTTTCAAAAGACACCGGACTTGAAATTCCCGAAGGAAATACCCCGCAAAAAGCTGAATGGATTTTGAAACATCACGACCCGGAATGGCGCGACTGGCGGTGTAAAGTCATTCTTGACTGGACAGTGGAAATACGAAATATTATAAATGAAGTGAAACCAGGTATTTTACTCGGAATTTACCACTGCCCATGGACTGACGAGGAATTTGACGGTGCCCGGAGGCGGATTCTGGGACTCGACTACGACTTGCTGCGCGATTTTTTCGATGTGTTTTCGCCTATGGTTTACCATGCCCGCATGGGGCGCGAACCCGTCTGGGTACAAGAAAACATCGCATGGTTTAACAACCGGATGAACATTGAAAACGGAGGTACTCCCAAAGTTTGGCCAATCGTACAAGCTTACAACAATCCTTATACTGTTTCTGCTTCCGAGTTTGAAACCGTCCTGAAAGGCGGCCTTACCTCAAATTCAAGTGGTGTGATGATGTTTACAACCCGTGCGATGGCCGACGATGAGGAAAAAATTGCTGTGATGAAAAATATTTACAAAAATCAGGATTAAGTTGAATTAAATTTAAGTTCGTGAATAGTTGTTCCAATTTTATTTTTAAAAACGTTTTTATGAATAAACAATTTCCTTCCAAAAAAGTGTTGACCTCATTGGTTTTGGTGTTTTTTCTTTTTTTTACATTGAAAGCACAGATACCCACTCCCGCAGAACATTTTGGTTTTACCCCCGGCGACGACCGGATGCTTTTTTTGTATGAAGATTTGATGGATTACATGAAAAAGCTGGAGCAAGCTTCGCCCATGGTGCACATCGAGGAAATTGGTCAAACCGAAATGGAGCGGCCCATGTACATCGTTTTTGTGTCATCGGAAGAAAATATCCAAAACCTGGAGTCCCTGCGTCAAATCAATCGCCAACTGGCCCTGGATGAGATTCCGGTAGGAACAACCCGCGAAGAGCTTTTCGAAAAAGGGAAAGTTTTTTTTCTTTCCACCCTCAGCATGCACGCCAGCGAAGTGGGGCCGACGCAGGCATTTCCGCTTGTGGTGTATGAACTGATTGCCGGAACCGATCCACGACGCAAACATATTCTCGACAATACCGTGGCCATGTTTATTCCACATAATCCTGATGGCATGAATATGATTGTGGAGCATTACAACAAACACAAGGGAACTTCGCTAGAAACCAGCAGTATGCCAGGTGTTTACCACAAATATGTTGGTCATAATATAAACCGCGATTTTGTAACACTCAGCCAGAGCGAAAACCAGGCTGTGGCCGAAACCTATTCCACAAAATGGTTTCCGCAGGCCATGATCGAACGTCACCAGATGGGCTCTACCGGACCACGGTTTTACATTTCGCCTCCCCACGACCCCATTGCCGAAAATGTGGATGCCGGAATCTGGAACTGGTCGCGGGTTTATGGTTCCCGGTCACTAAAACACATGACCGAAAAAGGCCTGAAAAGCGTTTCAGTGAATTATCTGTTTGACGACTACTGGCCGGGTGCCACTACTACCTGTATCTGGAAAGGTGTCATTGGCATGCTTTCTGAAGCTGCCAGCGTACAAATTGCCACACCCATTTATATAGAACCTAACGAGTTACGAACTATGGGCAAAGGCCTGGGCAGCTACGATATCAGCATAAACATGCCCAAACCCTGGGAAGGCGGCTGGTGGAGACTTTCTGACATTATCAGCTACGAACTTGAAAATAACCTGGCTAACCTCGAAACTTCTGCTATTCACAAAAAAGAAATTCTGCAGTTCCGCAACGATGTTACCCGGCGCGAAATGAAACGCGGCATGGAAGAAGCGCCGTTTTACTTCGTCCTTCCTCAAAAACAGCACGATTTAAGCGAAATGGTTGACCTGGTGAACTTGTTGCACAGACATGGAGTGAAAACTTACCGGCTGAATGAAAATGTAGTTTGGAATGACCGCTTGTTTAAAACAGGCGATGTGGTGATTCCGCTTGCCCAGCCCTATCGCGCATTTATTAAAGAGGTGATTGAGAAACAAAAATTTCCGGCCAGGTATTATTCCGAAGGAGGCGAATTCATTCAGCCCTACGACATCACCTCATGGTCGTTGCCTTTGCATAAGGGAGTAGATGCCGTTGAAATAAATACCAGGTTACCTGACATGAAAAACAAACTCAAACCGGTAAATATCCCGTTCAGCCTGAAAAATGAACCGGATGAAAACTCAGTTTGGGCGCTGTTTTCGTCGTCGAACAACGAAAGCTACAAAGCTGCATTTATCGCCCTCAAAGAAAAGCTGGAAGTGGAACGTGTAACAGAAGGTTTCTCTGTAAACGGAATATCTTATCCAGCCGGAAGTTTCATAGTCCCGGTGGGTGAAAAGTTCAATGCCATTAATGAAAAAATGAAAGTAAGTCCGGTTTATTTAAACGAAAAACCAGAAGTAACCACTACCTCGCTGAAATCTCCGCGGGTGGGTGTTGTGGAAACCTGGCAGCATGATATGGACGGAGGCTGGACCCGCTTCCTTTTCGATGAGTACCAAATTCCTTACATCATTTTGCGTCCCGATAATTTGCAAACCGCTAACCTGCAGCGCGATTTTGATGTGCTCATTTTTTCGGACCAGCCCAAATCTATTTTTATGCAGGGAAAAACAGAACGCGACAGCAAACCGATTCCCTCCAATTATCCGCCTGAATTTGCCAAAGGAATGGAAAAGAAAGGGTTCGACAACCTGATGAAATTTGTAACCAACGGAGGCAAAATAATGGCCTGGGGACCTTCCACTGAGCTATTTCTGGGTGCTATTACTATTGGCGAAAAAGACGATGAAAATAAAGTGGAATTTATGTTGCCGGTGAGTGATATCGGGAAAAGCCTTTCGGCCAAAGGTTTGTATGTTCCCGGTTCTCTTCTGCGGCTCAATTTCAGGAACGACCATCCGCTGGCCTGGGGAATGCCGGAACAATGCGGTGTTTTTCATCGCGGTACACCGGTTTTTCGTACATCCATTCCCGGCCTCGACATGGACCGGCGCGTGGTGGCTACCTTTCCTGAAGACGAAATTCTGATGAGCGGTTACGCCCAAAAGGAAGAACTGCTGAAAAGGGAAGCCGCCCTGATATGGGTAAAAAAGGGAAAAGGTCAGATTGTGCTCTCATCATTTAATCCGCAGTTCCGGGCTTCCACCCCGGTTACCTTCAAGCTGCTGTTTAACGCGGTTTTGCTTGAATAATTGGTCGTAATCAATCTTTTTCCTGTGTTTGAATTATTATTGAATTGGTTCGTTTTAAAGTCAAAAACTGAAACTTGTTTGAAAAAAGTACTAAATCGATTTAAAA
This sequence comes from Mariniphaga sp., assembly GCF_041687215.1. Classification (NCBI taxonomy): domain Bacteria; kingdom Pseudomonadati; phylum Bacteroidota; class Bacteroidia; order Marinilabiliales; family Prolixibacteraceae; genus Mariniphaga; species Mariniphaga sp. The sequence goes on along the minus strand of NZ_JAWLCI010000052.1, from coordinate 8,016 downwards.
ATGAAAACGTTGATTCAGTTGGAAGAAGCCGGAATGTTGGTTCTGGCCTATGTATTGAGCCTTGTAATCGGTTACGATTGGTGGGTGTTCCTGGTTTTTTTACTGGTGCCCGACCTGAGCATGCTGGGGTATTTGTTCGGAACCAAAGCAGGAGCTTGGTTGTATAATGTTTTTCACTTCAGAACGCTCGCCATTGCAGTTGGAATTATTGGCTACTTCATTTCGGTTCCGGAAGTGATGTTGATCGGAATCCTCCTTTTCGGCCACAGTTCCATGGACCGTATTTTTGGTTACGGTCTAAAATATTCCGACGATTTTAAAAACACCCATTTGGGCAAAATCGGTGAAGGCAAAAACCGATGAATTTGTAATCCTTCCACCCAAATCAAGACCCATCGAAATTAAATGGATTAAAATGAGAAGTCTTATATTGTTATTATTTTGGTTGAAAGTTGGGAATATTTTTGCCCAAAGTATTGAAGTTCCTGTTGATTACAGTAACCCCGGGCTGGGTAAATTTGATTTGGAATATGAATTTGGATCGGAATTCGATCCGGCCAAACCAACAGTGATTGTTATTGCCGATGCCCAACAGTTTTATGTTTCAAAAGGCCGAGTGAAAAAAATTCAGGAGGAATTATTTGGCGACCTTTTTAATGTTTTGGGAATTATCACTCGCGGCAACAACCAGGAATTGCGGAATAAAGTTACAACTGATGACGGTGAAACAGATTGGGATAAAGCGTATTCTATTTTTCAGTCTTTTCAATATGTTAATGATATTCATTCGGCTATAAATCAGGTAGTAAAAAACCAGGAAGATGTTTATTTATATGGCCAGTCTGGTGGAGCATTTTTAATTACCGAATATTTGTCTGTTTTCCCGGATTCACAAGTGAAAAAAGTTTTTATTGGTGCCACAGTAAACCCTTCGGTTGAGGCTCAGTTAGGTTTAAATCATGATAATTTTCAACGCGAGTTTTTAGCTGAAAATCAATTTGCCCAGATGCAATTGGAGCAAATCATTGAAGAAAATTACTTTTCACGTGAGCTGGTGGCCCAACTTTTTCAGCGGCAAAATTTCTTTGTGGAAAAATCCGGGTTGAATGCAGCCCGAACCGAGTTGATGGAAAAACTGTACCGAAAAGATACCGCATCCATTAACTCCTACATCAAAGATTACCAAATTAATGCGCTTAACGGATTTCTGGCTTCCGATTTTGGAATTCCCATCCGGGTCCGGCTGGCCGAGTTCATTTATCCCATTATGGAAAGATTGAACAGCAGTGAAAGTAAATTTTATCCCGATTTGGAGAACAGTTACCATATCGCTTTACCGGTTTTAAATAAAAAGGACGAAACAATGCGTGAAATACAAATTCCTTTTAATCAGGATAAGTTGAGAGAATTTAACGGGGAGGTGTTCATTCTGTCCGCGCGTTATGATCACGTGGCAGACTACCGGTCATCTGTTTATTTAAGTGGCGTATTAAAAAATTGCAAGTTATTCCTTGTTGACGATGATCACACCTTTAAGCGGTTAAAGTCAAACGATAATTATGCTAAAATCATTCAGGATTTTTTCACACAAAATGGTGAAATTGTGGTTTCACGTTACGATAAATACAGGTGGAAAGAAAAATAATTCCTGTCCAAAAAACTGTTAGTTACTGCAAGTCAAATTTAACCTGAAATAGAATTTTTTTCATGTCACGGTCTAATGTGTGACTTTGTTGTATTGTAAATCCAACTTGAAATTAATCAGTTTTATATGTTTTTCAGGTACTATAATTATTTTCTCACTGACGATTCCCTGATAATTAATTCGGTGGGCATTACAAAAGTTTGGAAACGATTGGATTTTTCTTTTAACTTGATTTGCCTGATGAGCAAATCTGCCGCTTTTTTTCCCATTTCAAAACCCGGCTGCCTGATGGTACTGATTGAAGGCGTTACAACTTCTGAAAAAGGTTCATTACTAAATCCTACAATTAAAATATCATCTGGCACTTTTATTCCCTTTTGGCGAAGGTAAATGATTGCACTTAAAGCCGTTGTGTCATTGGCGCAGAAAATAGCATCGGGTTTTATTTTATTCTGCAACAGTTTTTTTATGGCATTTGTGCCATCTTCCCGGGTCAGACTGTTGTGAATAAGCATCGACTCGTCAACCGGGAGTCCGGCTTTTTGCATGGCATCTTTAAAACCGGACAAACGGTCCTGGTAAATCTTCACATTCAGCGGACCACCAATATGGGCAATTCGTGTGCCGCCTTGTTTAATAAGGTGTTCTGTGGCTTTAAAACCTCCACGGTAATCGTCAACCACTATTTTATCGGCTTCAATTTCATCCACCACACGGTCGAAAAATACCAGGGGCACTTTTCGTTCCGAAAATAGCCTGAGATGATCAAAGGTTTTTGTCTGCATTCCAATGGAAACAATTATTCCGTCAACCCGGTTGGAAAAAAGGGTTTGCGCAATTTTTTCTTCTTTTTCAAAATTATCATTGGTTTGGGAAATGGTAACCGCAAACCCGCGATTATAAGCTACTTCCTCAATTCCACTAATAACTGACGAAAAAAAGTGCCGGTTGATGAGTGGCAATACCACACCAATCATGTGAGTTCTTTTTGTTCTGAAATTAGCTGCAAGAATATTGGGACGGTACCCCATTTCTTTAGCTGTTTTTTCAATCAGCTTACGTGTTGGTTCGCTAATTATCGGGTTGTTATTCAGTGCCCTGGAAACGGTAGATGCTGCAATGTTTAGTTTTTTTGCAATGTCATGAATCGTTGGCTCGCCCTGTTTTTCCATTGGTTTATTTATTTGCGTGTAAAACTAATAAAAATTATTTATATCTGCAATCGATTGCAATTTAAATTTTTTAACCCTATATTTGTGTAAAATAAAAATAACTAAAATGAAAGTACGTATTTTACTGTTTTTGTGCATTGCCCTGGTAATTTCTTCCTGTAGCGGAGAGAAGGGTAATAAAAAGGAATTCACTCAACTTACAGGGGAATTAAACGATCAGCTTAAGGTTTTGGTGCAGGCCATTCCGGAAGACAAAGTACCCCGTTCTTATCCCAATAAAGAAGGGGATTACTGGATGGTTGGTATCACAGACTGGACTTGTGGATTCCCGGCCGGATCATTCTGGCTGATGTATGAAATGACCGGTGATGAATACTGGAAACAAGTTGCCCTGGAAAACACACTGAAACTTGATGGTGTTCAATATCGTACAACTACCCACGATCTTGGATTTATGGTATTTTGCAGTTACGGAAATGCTTACCGTTTAGCCGGAAATGAAGATTACAAAGATGTAATTATTCAGGCTTCCGAGTCGCTGCTAACCCGCTTCAATCCAACCATTGGGTGCATCCGCTCCTGGGATCACAACCGGGACAAATGGGACTACCCCGTAATTGTGGATAATATGATGAATCTTGAAATGTTGTTCTGGGCTTCTGAAGTTACCGGCGATTCCAAATACAGGGTTGCTGCAATTTCACATGCAGATGTAACGCTCGAAAACCATTTTCGCGATGACTGGAGTTCATATCATGTGGTAAGTTACGACACAATAACCGGAGAGCCGGTAGCAAAAAATACCCATCAGGGTCTGAATCATGAATCGGCCTGGGGAAGGGGACAAGCCTGGGGATTTTACGGTTACACCATGTGCTACCGCGAAACTGGTGATAAAAAGTATTTGAATGCAGCAGAGAATATTGGAGATTTTATGTTGAAAAATTTACCTGAAGATATGGTTTCATATTGGGATTTTAACGATCCGGCAATTCCAAATACAAATCGCGATGCCTCTACAGCAGCAATTATGGCTTCGGCATTTTATGAATTGAGTACTTTTTCTGACAATGGGGAAACATATCTTGATGCGGCAAATAAAATTACGGAAAGCCTTACTTCTTTGGATTACAGGGCCAATGACGGTTCAAACGGAGGTTTCCTTTTGAAGCACAGTGTAGGGCACAAACCAAATAACAGTGAAGTGGACGTAGCCATTAACTACGCCGATTACTATTATCTTGAAGCATTGAAAAGACAGCAGGAATTATTAAAATAAAACATTATGGCAACAATTTATGAAGAACGGTATGCGTACCATCCTGATGATTTTAAAACGTATGATACTCAAAAAATCAGGAAAGAATTTTTAGTGGAAAAAGTGATGGACCCCGGGAATATCAGACTCGTTTACTCGGCAATAGAGCGCTACATCTTAGGCGGAGCCGTGCCGGTTGACAAGCCGCTGAAACTTGAACCCATTGATCCGTTAAAGGCTGAATTTTTTTGCTATCGCCGCGAAGTGGGCGTTATCAGTGTTGCAGGTCCCGGTTCTATCGTGGTTGACGGAACGGAATACAAAATGAATTTTAAGGATGCACTTTATATTGGAAAAGGCAGCAAAGATGTTGAATTCCGTTCAGAAAATCCGGAAAATCCGGCTCATTTTTACATTAACTCGGCTCCTGCACACAAAGAATATCCGGTAAAACATGTAACACAAGGCGATGCCAATGTGTTGCACCTGGGGTCGCTTGAATCGTCGAATGAACGGAAAATTTATCAGTTGTTGATTAACACAGTTGTGGAAACTTGTCAGTTGCAAATGGGTTTGACCGAACTGATGCCCGGAAGTGTTTGGAACACCATGCCTCCGCACCAGCATAACCGCCGCAACGAGGTTTATTTCTATTTTAACGTTCCTGAAGATCAGGCGGTTTGTCACATCATGGGCCAGCCCGATGAAACCCGCCACCTATGGATGCACAACGAACAGGCGGTGATTTCGCCCAACTGGTCGATTCACTCGGCTGCCGGTACAAGCAACTATATTTTTATTTGGGGAATGGCCGGAGAAAACCTCGATTATACCGATATGGATCATATTAAACCCACTGAGTTGAGGTAATGATCCATTCAAAAAATAATCATTAATCATTAATCAATAAAAAATTATAATGATACAGGAATTATTTGATTTAAAAGGTAAGGTTGTCCTTGTAACCGGTGGAACACACGGAATAGGAATGGCCATCGGAAAAGTGCTCGGAAAAGCCGGCGCCAAAATTTGTGTGAACGACATTTCCGAAGATAAACTGGAAAGTTGCAAAAAAGAATATGCTGCCGACGGCGTTGATGTTTATACATTAAAGTTCGATGTTACTGATGAAGCGGATGTGGACAGAGGTATTACACAAATTGAAAAGGAAGTGGGTACCATTGATATTTTAGTGAATAACGCCGGAATTATCAAACGCATTCCAATTCTCGATATGTCAATTGCCGATTACAAACAGGTAATTGATGTTGATTTGGTAGCGCCGCTGATTGTTTCCAAACGCGTGGCTCCCAAAATGATTGAAAAGCGTTCGGGTAAAATCATTAATATGTGCTCCATGATGAGCGTTTACGGGCGCAATTCGGTTTCAGCCTATGCCTCGGCGAAAGGTGGACTGAAGCTGCTTACCGCCAACATGACCTGCGAGTGGGCCAAATACAACATCCAGATTAACGGAATCGGGCCCGGTTACATTGCTACGGCACAAACGGCGCCCATCCGCGAAGGCGGCCATCCGTTCAACGATTTGGTGATGACCCGCACTCCCGCCGGACGATGGGGCGAGCCTGAAGATGTGGGAAATGCAGCTCTTTTCCTGGCCTCAAAAGCCAGCGATTTTGTGAATGGCCATGTGCTTTATGTGGATGGCGGAATTCTCGCCAACTTTGGTTATGTTAAAGGTGAAAATGATATTTGATATGAAAACCAGGCTTTATCTTTTTGTTTTTTTGATTCCCCTTTTCTTTTCGTGTAAGAAACAGTCAACTTACACATTTGAAAATCCACTCGACAGCCCCCGGAAAGATGAGGTAATCGTGTTCGAAAGATCTGCAATTGCAGATTATTTGGAATTTGAAGAAGGAACTTTGCCGGTGTTTAAATTGCCGGATGGTGATTTTGTTCCAACCCAGGTGGATGATTTGGACGGCGACGGCAAGTGGGATGAAGCAGTGCTGGTAATCGATTTTAAACCCAGTGAAAAACTGGTATTGGAAATTGATTTTATGACAGAAGAAGCATACCCGGAGTTTGAAAAACGCACCAATCTGCGGTTGGGAATTGAGCAGGATGATGGTTCGTTTATGGAGGTGGACGAATACGAAGCCTTGCCCTGTGACGATGGTTTTGAAATTATTGCCCAGGGCGAGAGCGTGAACTGGGAAAACGATAAAATCGGGTTCCGAAACTACTTCGACTGTCGCAATGTGAAAGACCTTTTTGGAAAACGCAAACCCGAAATGATCATCGACAAAATTCATACTACGGAATTGGGCGATTACCATAAACTGGCCGACTGGGGAATGGATGTTTTGCACTGCGGAAGTTCGCTGGGATCCGGTGGGCTGGCGCTGTTGAAGGAAGATTCACTTTACCGGTTGGGGTCAACTGATGTTTACAGCTACCACAAAGTTGTGGAAGGTCCGCTTCGGTCGGTGTTTGATTTGCGCTACGAAGGCTGGGATGTGGATGGCGATATGCTGGAAGCTGTGGAACGAATTTCGATTTATCCGGGAAAATATTGGTTTAAATCGGAGGTCACGGTTTTGGGGTGTCCCGAAGGTTCCCAAATTGTAACCGGAATTGTAACCAGTCATTTAAAACGCGAACCATTCCAGTTTCAGGCAAACGATTTTCAGTGCATCGGCACGCACGATGTGCAATCGCTCAACAACGACGAACTGGGCATGGCAGTGGTTGTTCCTCAGGACGAAGCCGGGAAAATTGGCCGAACTACCGACATTAACTTTTTTAAACTCGGTTACGAAACGGTTCCCGAAAAAGGGTTCAGCAATATTATTTCCGAAACCTATTACATTGGCCAGCATTGCGAAAGCGGCCAACCTGCCAGTCATTATTTTTTTGCCGTGTGGGGCCTCGACAAAGACCAGTGGAAAACTGAAGAAGGATTCAGAAGATACATTGAAGAGGAGACAGAAAAGCTATCGTCAGGAATTTCTGTTATTTATGAATACAAATATGTGCCTGGTTTTTAAAGTTTAAGTAAAAAGAAAATGCCCGTAATTTCAAACGATCACTTTTCTTAAGAAAATTTGGTCGCACGTTGTTCATTCGAATCCGACTGGAGTCGAACTCCATCAAAATAAGGTGTTTCTATAAACATGCGACCTCGCTGAAGTCGGGAGTTTTGTTATCCTGATCCTTAAAAACCTTCAAGGTTTCCGAAACCTTGAAGGTTTTTTTAGTGAGAGTAATTTTTATTACTGAATTTTTACAGGAATTACTAACTTGAGCCATCAATCTTAAATCAACATTATGCGACCAATATTTACCCTTTTAATCATTTCCTTCACCTTATTTTCATGTTCCCAAAAAATTAATTCTGAATCTGAAAAGGAGAAAATAGACCGCTTTGCATTGGTTTCCAGGCACAATGTAAAAGTAAGCACTTTTGATTCGCTGACTTCCCTGTCATTGGGAAACGGAGGTTTTGCATTTACTGTTGATGCCACCGGATTACAGACTTTCCCTGAAATTTACGAAAACGGAGTTTGTCTGGGAACGCAATCGGACTGGGGCTGGCACAGTTTTCCAAACGATGAAAATTACCAACTGGAGGAATCATTTCAATATTTTGATGTGGAGGGAAGAAAAGTTCCTTATGCCGTGCAATGGAATGAGCCCGGCAGAAGAAGGGATGCGGCAAATTATTTCAGACAAAACCCGCACCGGTTACACCTCGGAAATATTGGATTCGAGCTTTTAAAAGAAGATGGACAACTAGTAAAACCAGATGAAATTAATGGTATTGAACAAACTTTAAATCTTTGGGAAGGACTTATCTCCAGTTCATTTGAAGTTGATGGCAAAAAAATGAATGTTCAAATAACCTGCCATTCCTCACGCGATTTAATTGCAACCGAAATTCAATCCGAAAGGTTGAAAAGAAGTTTGTTAGGAAT
>NZ_JAWLCI010000051.1:0-38051 GCF_041687215.1 Mariniphaga sp. | reverse complement strand
CCCGCCAGCGCCGATGGTACTGCGTAAAAGTGGGAGAGTAGGCCGCTGCCGGATTTATCCAAAGCCCGTGTTCATCTGAGCATGGGCTTTTTTATTGGTTTTATCTGAAGCTCAAAATAATTATTTTCAAATTTATTCGTTCAATCACAGAACTATTCCGTAAAATTAATGACTCAAAAAGCAGAACTACTGAATAAATGGAGAGAAGATATCTTTTTTTTCTCGCTTATCATTACAGCCGGAGTTTTCCCTTTCTCTGAAGCACTTGTTAGTATTTCTGCCGGATTGCTCTTTTTTCAGGCATTGGCACTTCAAGCGTGGAAACATCCTTCAGTAAATATACAGTCCTGGAAAAGTGTTCTGTTCCCGGTTTCAATTTTGGGCGTGTACCTAATTGGTACAATTTTTACAGAGGATTTTTCTTTTGCATTATATGAACTGAAAAAAGTAGTTTTTTGGGTTGTTTTTCCTTTATCAATATTTTTATCTCCAAGACTTTCTGAAAAAAAGATATATCTGGTTTTATATGTATTCATTCTTTCAGTTGTTGTTTCAAGCTTTATTTTCGCGGGGAAACTGGTCATAAGTAATTATTTACAATTAGCTGATTTTCGTTCTGTTAGTATAGTTTCGCATATCCGCTTTTCTTTTCAGGTGACGCTTGCAATTATTCTGCTGGCCTGGCTATTAATTAATAAAAATAAACTCCCTGTTAAAATACATTCATTCATTTTGTTGGGAATATTTTTGTGGTTAATTCTTTTTCTTATTCTGCTTAAATCGTTATTGGGAATAATTGCTTTTTTTGGTGTTCTGCTCATTTCAATACTCATTTTTATTGCCGGTACAAAAAACAAAAAGAGGAAAGTTGTTCTTGTTTCCATGCTTCTCCTTGCATTTATTCTTCCTTTAATATACACAGGAACAATCCTAAAAGATTTTTATCGTTTCGAAAAAATCAATCCTGTCACAGTTGAAAATTACACATTGTCAGGGAACCCTTATCATCATAATTTTGAGCAGGGAATGCGGGAAAACGGGCATCTTGTTTACATTTATGTTTGCGAAGATGAACTCAGACAGGAATGGAACAAACGAAGTGAGATAAAATATGATGATAATCTGAACGGATATATGCTGGGTACTACTCTCATTCGGTATTTAACCAGCCTTGGGTACCGAAAAGACAGCGTTGGAATGAGTAAACTTTCTGACAAAGATATTCAACTTATTCAGAAAGGGGTTACGAATTACAAATTCAAAAATCACGGGTTTTCCATTTATCCCCGGATTTATGAAACCATTTGGGAATTAGACTACTACATGCGAACGGGTGATCCGAATGAAAAAACTTTGGCCCAGCGTATTGAGTATGTAAAAGCTTCACTTGTTCTGATAAAAGAAAATCCGTTTTTCGGAATTGGCACCGGAAACTGGGTTATAAAATACAATGAAGTTTATGACCGGATGGATACCAAACTTTCACCGGAAAAACGTGGACCATCGCATAATCAGTATTTAAATTACCTGGTTAAATTTGGCATTTTCGGATTTGCCTGGATTCTTTTTGCCCTCCTTTATCCGGTTTTTAAGTTGGGGCACCGTAAAAATTTTGTATTTATCCTTTTTTTGGTTTTTTATGCGTTTGCCAATTTGGGCGATGCAAATCTTGAATCTCACATGGGACTTTCGTTTTTTGCCTTTTTTTACAGCTTTTTCGTGTGGAATTCTACCAAGGAAATGAAAAAATCTATTCACCAAACTTGAGTCCTTTTTTACACCAACTGAGCTTTTCCTGCAATGTTTTATCCAGAAGTTTCTGATTATTGGAAACTTTTTCCCTGCTTTGAACATCGTGCCAAAGATGATAGGTGATAGCCTGAAATTTTATTTTTCTGAAAACTATTCCACTGCTGAATAGCCGTGCAACCAGTTCGGTATCTTCCAGGCCCCAACCTGTAAATTCTTCGTTCCAACCATTCACAGCAACAATGTCTTTTCTCCAAACTCCGAGCAATCCGCCCCGGAGTTTCGATGAATAGTTCAACGGTTTGAAAAACTTATTTATCAAAGGAAATCGGACGGAATTCAGCCGGTTGGTTTCAATTTCAGTTGAAAAGAATGGATATATTGGATTGCAATTTTGGTTTGAAACTCTTTTGATTGATGCCTCCTGTTTAAGAAAAACTCTTGACCCAATAAGTGCTTCTCCTTTTCTGGTATTTCTTTTAAAATCCCGGATAAAGCACGGATGAAAAAACAGGTCTCCGTCAGAAAAAACCAGGTAATCGCCCGAACTGGATTCAATTGCCCTGTTTCTTATTGCTGCAGCCCTGAACCCTTTGTCTTGATGCCAAACATGAAGCAATGGAACTGGAAATTTTATTTTGAATTTTTGTATTAAATCCTGGGTTTCCTTTCCGGATCCGTCATCGGCAATAATAACTTCGTTTGGCAAAACCGCTTGTTTTTCTATACTTTTCAAAATTAAAGAAAGAGCACCAGGCCTGTTATATGTTACAATAATCAGTGATATTTTCATACTTTTCAGAATATGTGGGTAAAAATAATCAGATTCCAACGTTTCAAAATAATTAGCTCTGAAGAATTGCATACTTCTGATAATAATATTTTTTACTGAACAGAAGTAAAATAAAAGTACTGCGAACATTTTGTGGGTTACATTGTTTCGGTAGGAAAGAAACTAAAAAAAAAGACAAATAGGTATGGAAAGAAGAAATTTTATTGCTGCTATTGGCACAGTTGCTGTCGCATCGCCTTTTTTAGGAGCATTAAGCTCATGTGCTTCGGAAACCAAAACTTTCGAAGGACATAAATTTCCTGAATTGGGATATGATTTTAATGCACTTGAGCCTTATATTGATGCCCAGACCATGGAGTTGCATTATACCAAACACCACCAGGGTTATTTCAATAATTTTATGAAAGCTGCCGAAGGTACAGAACTTTTAGAAACACCACTTGAAGATATTTTTGCAAAAATCAGTCAACAGTCGGAAACTTTACGGAATAATGGAGGCGGATTTTATAACCACACGTTGTTTTGGGAAAATATGACTCCTTCACCAACAGAGATTTCTGCTGAGTTGAAGCAAGCGATTGAAGTAGATTTTGGCTCGTTCGATGCATTCAAAGAGGAATTCGGCACTGCCGCTAAAACACGTTTTGGAAGTGGCTGGGCGTGGCTGGCCGTTGGCGCCAATGGAAAATTGTTTGTTACTTCGACGCCCAACCAGGATAACCCGCTGATGGATGTTGCCGATGAAAAAGGTACTCCCATTTTAGGACTTGACGTTTGGGAACATGCCTATTACCTGAATTATCAGAACAGAAGGGCAGAATATGTGGACAATTTCTGGAACATTGTAAACTGGGAAGTGGTAAAAAACAGACTCGATTTGGCGAAAGCCTGAAAATAAATTGGAACATAAGCGGTGGCTCATTATTTTTGATGCTTTAAATTCAAAAGAATGAGCCACCGTTTCGTTTTTATTGGTGCAGGAAATCTGGCAACCCATTTGTCGGTAGAATTTCAGGAAAAAGGGTTTTCTATAGAACAGGTTTACAGTCGTTCAGAAAAGTCGGCCAAATCGCTTGCGGAAAAACTCCAGTCAAAATACACAATTGCTGTCCAGAACATTTTTACTGATGCCGATATATATTTTGTGGCTCTTAAAGATTCTGCATTCGAAGAAATACTCCCTCAAATAAATTTCGAAAATAAATTGCTGGTGCATTGTTCAGGAAGCATGACGCTTTCCAGTTTGGAAAAATATTCTGAAAACATTGGTGTGTTCTATCCGCTTCAAACTTTTTCCAAAAACAGAAAAGTAGATTTTGCTGAAATTCCGGTTTTTATTGAAGCCAATTCTCTTGAAAATGAAAAAAGGCTAATTCAGATTGCAGAAAAACTTTCAGATCAGGTAACCGTTTTAAATTCTGAAAAGCGGCTTAACCTTCATATTTCTGCTGTGTTTGCCTGTAACTTTGTAAATCATTTTTATGCTATTGCAGCCGAAGTTTTAAAATCGAATGAAATTCCTTTTGAAGTATTAAAACCGTTAATTCTGGAAACCGCCCGAAAAGTTCAAGAGTTGGAGCCTGCTTTGGCGCAAACCGGACCTGCCGTGCGTTTCGACGAGAATGTGATTTCAAAACATTTGGAAGCGTTGCTGCCATTTCCTGAATTTCAAAAATTATATGAAATGGTTTCAGAAAGTATTTTTAAATATCATCAAAATAAATAATTCATGTCCTTTTTTAAAGAAGAACTTAAAAATGTAAAAGCCTTTGTTTTCGATGTTGACGGGGTTTTGTCGAAAGATACTTCGCCCCTGAACGAAAAAGGAGATCCGGTGCGGACGGCCAATGTAAAGGATGGTTTAGCCATTCGGATTGCCATTTCTCAGGGATTTCCTGTGGCAGTAATTACAGGTGGTTTTGTGGAGCGGGTCAGGCTTCGTCACGAGCATCTGGGTGTAGAATATTATTATGAAAATTCCTGGGATAAGGTGGAATGCCTGGAAGATTTTTGCAGAAAAACAGGGACAGATGCAAAAAATGTTCTTTTTATGGGAGACGATTTGGTTGATTATCATGTGATGCAAAAAGTTGGAATTCCTGTTTGTCCGCAGGATGCGGTTTCTGACATCAAATCCATTTCAAAATATATTTCGCACAAAGATGGTGGAGAAGGTTGCGTTCGCGACGTAATTGAACAAACCCTGAGAGCACAGGAGAAATGGCTGACTGATTCAACATCAATTAAAAATGCTTTTTAATGAACTGGTTACCTAACTACAATTATATTCTGGCTTCCAAATCGCCGCGCAGGCAGGAATTGCTGCATTTACTGGGAATGGAGTTTTCAGTTAAAGTAAAGGAAGTAGATGAGAAATTTCCGGAAGGAATGTCAAAATATGAAATTCCGGAATTTCTTGCCCGGTTAAAGTCCGGGCCATTTTTGCCGGAACTCCAAAAAAATGATTTGCTTATTACAGCAGACACTATTGTTTACCTGAAAGGCGAAGTAATAGGGAAGCCTGCAAACGCTGTGGAAGCTTTAGAAATGCTGCAAAAACTAAGCGGAAAGGAACACCAGGTAATATCAGGAGTTTGTTTAACTTCAACAAGCAAACAAATTTCTTTTCATGCTGAAACAAATGTTCAGTTTAAAAATTTAACTGAAGAAGAAATTCAGTTTTACATTAAAACTTTTAAACCTTTTGATAAAGCAGGTGCTTACGGAATTCAGGAATGGATTGGTTTTATTGGCATCACACATATCGAAGGATCATTTTACAATGTAATGGGTTTGCCAGTTCAGCAACTTTATGAAGAAATTAACCGGTTTTAATTTTTTTGTAACAATAACAAAAAAAGCAGATTTGAATTGATTTTTTTTAGTTATAGAACTCTTCCTTCACAATTTTTTGCCTTTCAATAAATCCTTTTTACAGATAATCCGTAAATGGTTAAAAACAATATTATACCATAATTATGAATTATCTTGTTAAATATTTTTCAGTGTTTTTTCTCGCTATATTTTTGTTTGGCGGTTGCAGCAAAAAAGAAGACTCTGTGAAAGTTGGCTTTTTGATGCATGCACTCGACAAGGAACGGTGGGAAAATGACCGGGACTATTTCGTTGAAAAAGTTCAGGAACTTGGAGGTACTGTTGAAGTTCGAATGGCCGACAATGATCCAAAAAAACAGCTTGATCAGGCAATCGAACTGCTCGCCAACGGTGTTGACGTGCTGGTAGTTATTCCAGTGGATCAGTTTTCTGCTGCCCAAATTGTTGAAAATGCACATGCAAAAGATGCCAAAGTGATCTCCTATGACCGGTTGATTAAAAATTGTCCGCTCGATTTTTATGTTTCAACCGATAATGTTGAAGTGGGGCGATTACAGGCTGAATACCTGACGACTATAAAATCTGAAGGAAATTATGCACTAATTGGCGGAGCTAATAATGACAACAACAGCCAGTTTTTATATTTGGGGCAGATGAATGTTTTGCAGCCATTGGTTGAGCGGGGAGACATAAAAATTGTTTACAATGTTTTTACCAACAGTTGGTCGGAGGAGGAAGGTTATTTCCATACCAAAAAATTGCTTGATGAAATATCTGACGTTGATGCTATTATTGCCGGAAATGATGCCATAGCTTATGGCGTGATAAGGGCATTGCGTGAGTACGGAAAAGAAGAAAGTATTTTGGTTGCAGGAATGGATGCAGATTTGAGAAATTTACAGGAAATAGTGGCAGGACATCAGACCTGTACTATTTACAAACCTATTGAGAAATTGGCTGCTACTGCCGCAGAACTTGCTATGGTAATGGGTTCTACCGGCGAATGTGAAAAAACTTTTCAGACCATTAGCAACGGGGCGAAACTTGTTCCAGTCATTTTTCATGAAGGAATGGTTGTAAATCGCGAAAACCTGAAATTAACCGTTATTTCTGAAGGATATCAAACTGAAGAAGAAGTGTTTAAATAATTTCTTTTGCACGGAAATATTTACAGTTTAATTTTTACACTAAAACCTGAAAATTCTGCATCAAGAATTTTCAGGTTTGTTTTTGCTGTCCGGCTTTCCATAAACCAATGGCAATCAAAATATAAAAAACGGCATTCAGGATTCGAAAAAAATCGAGAACCCTGAATAAGAATTCGCTTGAATAGTTTAAAATAAAATTATACAACGTGTAAAAAAAGAAATTACCCGAAAAGTAAAGCAACACTGCAGAATTTATCCAGATTAATGAAGAATCTGAAAGTTTTTTGATTTTCCCCTCACGCAGAATACTGGCAAATAAAAAAACAGCAAAGGTTACTAAAATTAAAGCACTTAATGCTCCAGGTACGCTTGGATACGACAGGTAACTTTGAAACAGAATAACGTTTGTAAGGCAAAAGAGCTCGAAAAGAATAATAATGGCTAAAATTATTTTTTTATTTATTAACCCTTTGAGCTCATGCATGTAAAACAATGCCAGAAATATAAATGATATTGAAATGTACAAATGTCCCAGTGGCATGTTGTTTTTAATCACAATAAATTCTTTTATTGTTTTGTTGGTAATTTCTGAAATTGCTCCTAAAATTATAAACCCATATAAAAACCGGTGGCTTATGGTCAATTTTTTAAACTGAATAAGACCAACAACTAAGGGAATAAATATAAACGCCCAGAGTAATTTATTGAGACCCATCATTTTCTGAATTGTAAACGCTTGATTTGTCGCAAGCCGGAGGACATGGATCTGTAAAGTCAAAAACCATCATTTGGTCCTTTACATCTCTTTTTTCTTTCACGTCCGGATATATTAACGTATTCATGGTTTTTGAAATGCCAAAGCTAATCTGGGCTTCATCCTTGTTTTGCATGGTGAAGATTTCATGAAGCTCGTATTTACTAATCAGGAAAGCTTTGGGGTAAATAAATTTCCGAAATCTGGCATATTCATTTTCAGCATCAAGTTCCCCGGTGCGCCATTTTTGATAACGCCTTATATTTTCAATTGCCTGCGAAGATTTAGTTGATTGATTCAGATTTAATTTTTCCAGTTTGTAAACCGGATTTTCATAATCTCTGAAAACCTCACCACTGCCCATTAGAAAGGCAGAAACGGCATACGCACACAAAACAAATTTTCCGTCACGTTTTTCAGGCTCAAGCCCAAGATAAATTCTTATTCTGTTTTCATTTTCCCGGGTAAGAATATTATATGTTTCTTTTTGAAGGACAATAGGTGGTACAAATAGGTTGAAAGTTAAGTTTTCTTCGTCCATTAAATTGATAACCCAGTTTTCTGCTTGTTCCGGGGGTACCTGGTCACGTTTTAAATTTAAGCTCATTTTTGTCTTTTTCGTATAGTTTGGATGGATAAAAATAAACAAAATTGTATTTATTCTTCAAGTTTCCAATTTTAATTTTTGTATTGTTCAGCATAAGTAAAAAGAAACTGCCCTTTCGGACAGCTTCTTTAATTTATGGACATGTTCATTTTAGTAGTAAAAATTGTTCGGGTAATATTCGTTGTTACGAAATCCAATTTCGAGCGCAAAATATCTTTCAGGATAATGAACCAGTGAGTAACCATGCGGATGCATTTCGAAAAACAAATTGCCAATTCTGAAATAGTGAAATCCATTTATATAAACCCTTTCGTAACCAGTTGGCAGGTTTTGGAAAACTACTAAATATGGCATATCAACCAAAACATAACCAACACCTTTAAAATATGTGAAAAAATGACCATTGAAGTTGTAATATCTTACATTGTTGTGTACAAAATGTACCGGACGATATTTGAATTTTTTAATAACATGGCCAAACCTGGGATGATAGTAATAATATTTGTGAAATTGGTAGGATTGAGGATGATATCCACTGTAGTAATCTCTCCAGCTTGTTAAATTCCAGTGGTATTTTTCCCAACTCCGGTCCCAGTGTTTGTATTTACGATGGTCGTAATGTTTGTAAAAATTGTTATTTCGTAAGGAATAAGGAACATGGTGTTTTGCATAACTTGTTGTCCAGCTTTTGTTATTCCCTCTGTAGTCTTTATTGGGAGTGTAACGGCTGTCTTTTTCGTCAAGGCGGTAAATGTTTCTGTTGCCTGAGTTCTTTTCCCGAAGATTTTTTGCCGAATTCCTTTCAATGGATGAACGGGCTTCTCTCCCGGAATTGCTATTTACCTTTGAAGACGTTGACCTGCGCGCAGGTGTATTTCGGTCATTCACTTTTGCTGCTTTTGTTGCGTTTCGGGATGCCGGAAGATTTTGCCGAACTTCAGGTTTTGATTGCTGTGCCCGAGTAGGAGTTGAAACTCTTTGCGTTTTTGTTTCATTCCTTTTGTTTTGAACTCCGGTTTTTTTTGAAGTATTCGTTGATCTACGTTTTTGTAAGTCGCTTTTTTTATTTTCCTGTTCCACATTACTGGTTTTAACAGCACTTTTTTCGTGGGTAGTGTTATTTCTGGTTTCTCTTTTTTGCTCAACCCGCGTTTCAGTTTTGTTATTCTGGGTTGACCGGCGTTGTGCAAAAGCAGAATTTATTGCAGATGTAACTGTTATTATTGTAATCAGTACTGCTATCCATTTTGTAGTATTTGTTTTCATGACTTTTAGTTTAAAATTTAACAATTAATGCTATTCTCATTGGCGCCTTTTAATACCGGTATGTTACAGCGAATTTTGCAAAGTGTGTGCCAAATAGCAATAAATGTATAAAGTGCTTTTTTAAAATTGTTGATAATCAGAATTTTAAATTTTTCATTTTTTCGCTAATTCTCTATAATTTTACCCCTCATAGAGAAAATAGCCATGGGAAGAATTTTATCCATAGATTACGGGAGAAAACGGGTAGGTTTGGCAGTATCCGATCCACAACAGATTATTGCCAACAAACTGGCAACAATCACCACTCATTCTATTTGGGATTTTCTTCGCACCTATTTTCAAAATGAACAAGTTGACGAAGTGGTGATTGGGTATCCTTTGCAAATGAACAACACAGCTTCTGAAGCTGTTGTTTACATCAATCCGTTTATAAAAAAGTTTAAAGAGAAATATCCTGAAATTCCAATTGAGGTTATTGACGAAAGGTTTACCTCGAAAATGGCTTTTCAAACAATGATTGACGGAGGAATAAAAAAAACGGGCAGAAAGAATAAGGCAATGGTTGATGCTATAAGCGCTACAATTATTTTACAAAGTTATATGGAACAAAAAAGGCATAAAAAATGAAATTCTATTTTTAAAATTGTTCCGGTTGAATAAAAAAAGAAAAAACATGAAATATCCGGTAACTGTATATGGCGATCCGTTGTTGCGGAAAAAAGCTAATTCGATTGAAAAAGAACAGGAAGGCCTGGAAGAAATTATAGAAAATATGTGGGAAACCATGTATTACTCAGATGGGGTAGGATTGGCTGCCCCGCAGGTTGGATTATCAATCAGACTTTTTGTTGTTGATGCAACTTCAGGTGCCGATGAAGAACCTGAGTTAAAAGATTTTAAAAAGGTTTTTATCAATCCTCAAATCATTGAAACTTTTGGCGAAGAATGGGAGATGAATGAAGGTTGTCTTAGTCTTCCTGAAATACGAGAAGATGTGAAACGTCCCAATGGGGTAAGAATTAGATATCAGGATGAAAATTTTGAAACCCATGAAGAGGAATATAAAGGTTATGCCGGGCGGATTATCCAGCATGAATACGATCATCTTGAAGGTGTTTTGTTTATCGATTACCTCTCTCCATTGAGAAAAAGGCTTCTTAAAAGTAAACTCAGAAATATTGCTTCAGGTAAAGTTCAGCCGCATTACCGGATAAAAATTCCGATATAATTTTTGTAACTTTTTTGTTGCCTTTTCCGTTTTAGAAATTATTCTAATTGGGCGTATTTCATAGATTTACGCACCCAAAACACGGGAAAGGTTGATAACAATTGTACAAAAAATACCCTTTTTACGTTTGGTAACGGCACTTGCTGCAGGAATTGTGACAGGTAAATTTTTTCAGCCCCAGCCTGAAATTTTCCTAGTACTAATCTTAATTTTTCCGATTGTCTTAATTTTTCTGAATAAAAACTACAATTTTCGGTACCATTCATTTTTTGGAATTGGAGTGCATGTTGTTTTTATATTTACGGGCATTGCTGTTTATTCGCTTTATAATCAAAAGCCTGAATTTTACAGCCGGGGAAAATATCATGCTGAAATTCTTGAAATTTTGCAGGAAAAACCCAATTCATACCAGTCTGTACTAAAAATTAATTCGTTTTTTAAAAATGATTCCGTTTTCAAAACATCAGAAAAAGTAATGGTGTATTTCGAAAAAACAGAATCAGCTCAAAAGTTAAAACCGGGAGAAACAATTCTTTTTATTCAGACTCCGCAATTCGTTCGTAACAATAATAATCCATACGAATTTGATTACCAATCCTATCTGGCCAGAAAAAAAATCTACAGGCAAGTTTATCTGGCCGAAGAAAACTGGAAAACTGCACAAACTTCTGCTAATTTTTCTTTACTCTCTTTGGCTGAAAAAATCCGCTTGAAGTTGATGAATATTTACCAAACACAGAATTTCAGAGAAAATGAATTCCATGTACTTTCGGCCTTAACACTCGGCTACAAACGCGGGCTTGATCCGGAAACGAAGAGTATCTTTTCATCAGCGGGTGCTATGCACATACTGGCTGTTTCGGGGTTGCATGTCGGAATTATTTTTATAGTTTTTAATCTTCTGTTTGGCTTTCTGAAGAAACAAAAAGCAGGACGACTATTTTATGTTTTTCTGGCTATTCAGGCTCTTTGGAGCTTTGCTTTTATTGCAGGTTTGTCGCCATCGGTAATGCGGGCTGCCACTATGTTTTCCTTTATGGTAATTGGCCAAAACATTAAACGACCTTCAAATACATACAACGCATTGGCGGCCTCGGCGTTTCTTTTACTGTTAATAAATCCGAACAATTTGTTTGAGGCCGGTTTCCAGCTTTCGTATTCTGCAGTTTTCGGTATCGTTTTTTTGCAACCCCGCCTGACAAAACTCTTTCATTTTAAATATAAAGCGCCACAATATTTTTGGGAATTGCTTACTGTTTCAGTTGCTGCCCAAATTGCAACTTTTCCTGCAACAGCCTATTATTTTAACCAATTTCCGGCCTACTTCTGGTTAGCCAATTTGGTCGTAATTCCTGCTGTCATTGGTTTAATTCCTCTGTCATTCAGTTTACTAATATTCCACTGGGTTCCGGTTTTATCAACTATTATTTCTTCCCTGGCAAAATTCGCCATAAACTTTGTAATTCAGTTTCTTACCTTTATTGAAAAGTTGCCATTTTCTGTGGCTGAATTCGGTTTAACTGCTGCTGAATTAATTTTCCTTATCAGCATTGTTCTCTTCGTTTTTCTTTTTATAGAATCAAAACATAAAATGTATTTCAAAGGTGCATTGATTTCATTTTTAATGGTTTTGGGAATTTCATTTGCGGTTAGAACAAATAATCTTTTCCGAAAAGAAATTATTGTGTACAATCAATCTGGCCAGGTTTTAATTCACATTATTCACGGAAAAAGAAATTACATTGTTTCAAAAGAAGAGCTGGATGATTCAGGGTTTGAATTAAATACAGTTGAAAACACAAGGCGAAGCCTGCAATTGGAAGCTCCGGTAATTCTTAATTCGCAGCAGGATTATTGCGATACAATCATTTTCTTAAAAAATGGAGTAATTGTTTTTGATGACAAAATAATTTCATTCAATCTTTCCGAAAGTGAAATACCTGAAAGTATTATTCCTGATATTGTGATCGATCCCCCGCGCAATCATTTTCTTAATTCTTCTCCAAACAGTAAGCCTGTTTTCATATCCTCAAACCGTTTTCCAGACCGGCAATTAGTTGAAAATTCCAATATTTTTTATCTTCGGGAAAAAGGAGCCTACAGGAAAAAATGGTAGCTATAAATGTAGCTAAGTTTAAAATCAGTCGTATTTAAATCAAAAGTGAGGATGATCTGGTAAAAAATCGGGTTGGATTACTTTACTTTGCACTGTGATTAAAATAAAGTTTGGAAAAATATGAAAGTTGTAATTGCAGGAGCTGGTGAAGTTGGAACCCATTTGGCCCGGATGCTGAGTAACGAAAATCATGATATTGTGTTGCTAGATGACTCTCCGGAGAAACTTTCTAAAATAAGCGGTGACGTTGATTTATTGACGATTACCGGTTCTGCTCATTCTTTTCAGGATTTAAAACAAACCGGACTTGCAAAAGCTGACCTTTTTATCGCCGTAACCCCATTTGAAGAACGAAATGTTTTAGCCTGTGCAATGGCTTCCTATTTGGGAGTGGGACGTACCATTGCCCGGATAAATAATTCAGAATATCTGAAACCAAATTACCGGGCAAAACTGAACAACATGGGAATTCATGAACTCATTTATCCTGAAAGCCTGGCTGCAAAAGAAATTGTGGCTTCGGTAAAACAAACCGGTACCCGCCAGCTCATTGAGTTTTCTCAAGGAAAATTGATGTTGCTCGGTATAAAGGTTAGAGAAAATGCACCAATTCTGAATAAATCTTTTGAAGAATTGGCAAAAGAAAACGAACATCTTTTGGTTGTGGCCATAAACCGTGATAATCAAACCATTATTCCTAAAGGTTCAGATTTTATTATGGATGGCGATATTGTATTTTTTGTTAGCACCCGGAATGAACAGCCGCGGGTTTTTGAGCTTACTGCCAAAAAAACCTTCGAAGTAAAAAATGTCATGTTTTTGGGAGGTAGCCGGATTGCCCAAAAAGCCATTGAAAAAATGGGCGACCAGTACCGCATAAAAGTGATTGAAGAAGATATTGAAAAATGCCAGCAAGTAGCAGAAAAGTACAGCAATGCCCTTGTAATTAATGGTGATTGCAGGAATTTAAAATTGCTGAAAGACGAAGGCCTTGAAAAAATGGATGCAGTGGTGGCAACAACAGGAAATTCTGAAACCAACATTCTGGGCTGTCACCTGGCTAAAACAGTGGGTGTCAGACGAACTGTAGCCGAAGTAGAAAACCTTGCTTTTATGGGATTGGCTGAAAATATGAACATTGGCAGTATTGTTAATAAAAAACTAATTGCAGCCAGTTATATTTATCGGTTTACATTAAATGCAGCAATTTCAAAAGTAAAATGCCTCACTGCATCAGATGCCGAAGTTTTTGAATTTATTGCCAAAGCCGATGCGAAAATTACTCAGAAGCCCATTAAAGACCTTGATTTTCCTGACGAAGCGAAAATTGGAGGAATTATCAGAGGCGATGACGGTTATATTGCACATGGCGACACTCAAATTCAGGAAGGGGACAAAGTTGTGGTGTTTACCCTGCCATCAGGAATTCGAAAGCTGGAAAAATTTTTCAAATAACTTTACCGAAAACTATTTATAGGTAGAAATGAATGTCAGAATAATTTTCAGGGTGTTGGGTTTGCTTCTTTTAATTGAAGGTGTAGCCATGTTGCTGGCCCTGATTGTTTCTGTTTTGTATAAAGAATACGATCAGTCAGCTTTTCTCATCTCATCTGGAATTAATGTTCTGTTGGGAATTATCATTTTATACTTAACCCGAAACGCCCGCCGCGATATTGCCCGCCGCGAAGGCTATATCATTGTTTCTTCGGTTTGGATTGTTTTCTCTTTTTTTGGAAGCCTTCCTTATGTAATCAGTGGTGCAATTCCCAATTTTACCAACGCTTTTTTCGAAACTATTTCAGGATTTACAACAACAGGTTCCTCTATTTTGGCAGATATTGAAGCTTTGCCTCATGGTATTTTATTTTGGAGAAGCATAACCCAATGGCTGGGTGGAATGGGAATTATCGTTTTGTCGCTGGCCATTTTACCTGTATTTGGAATTGGTGGAATGCAGCTTTTTATGGCAGAAGTTCCTGGTCCAACCCCCGACCGCATTAGCCCAAGAATCAGACAAACGGCTAAAACACTTTGGGGTATTTACCTGATTTTTACCGTGGCTGAAACTTTATTGCTTTGGTTGGCCGGCATGGAATTTTTCGATGCCATCTGCCATTCGTTTACAACCATGGCTACCGGTGGATTTTCAACCAAACAGGCAAGTATAGCATACTGGTCATCGCCAGCTATTCAATATATTATCGTCGTTTTCATGTTCCTTGCAGGTACAAATTTTACACTTTCATACCTGGCCATAAAGGGCAAATTCCGCCGTGTTTTTAAGGACGAAGAGTTTAAATATTACGGCTTATTTGTGATTGGTTTTACCCTTTTTATTTTTTCAGGATTACTTCTTTCTTCAGAAATCGGAGTTGAACAGGCATTCCGCGATGCACTATTTCAGGTGGTTTCCATTATGACTACAACTGGTTATGCAACAGTAGATTATTTGTTGTGGTCTCCTATTCTCACAGTTATAATTTTTGCTTTGTTCTTTTTTGGAGGTTCAGCCGGTTCTACCGGAGGAAGTATTAAAATTATGCGAATTGTTTTACTTCTGAAAAACAGTTATTACGAACTACGCCGCATGGTGCATCCGCTTGCTGTAATTCCTGTAAAGTTCAACAACCATTCTGTTGATCAAAAAATAATTACGAATGTGCTGGCTTTTTTTATGTTTTATTTTGTGATTTTTGGGTTTAGTACGGTAATATTTTCACTGATTGAACCCGACCTGGAATCAGCCATGGGTGCAGTTGCAACTTCGCTCGGAAATATTGGCCCGGGCCTTGGTAATGTTGGTCCTGCCGAAAATTTCATGCACATTAAACCGGTGGGAAAGTGGTTTTTATCTTTTCTGATGCTGCTCGGAAGGCTTGAGCTTTTTACAGTTTTGGTGCTGTTTTCTCCTGCTTTGTGGAAAGAATAGATTTCCGTGTTAAAATTCCAGAATACCTTTTCCTTCCCTTAAAATTTCAATAGCGTCGCCTGTACAATCAATCACGGTAGAAGGAACTAATTCGCCATAACCACCATCAATTACAATATCGGCAAAGTCCTGGTATTTTTCGTAAATCAACTCCGGGTCGGTTGTATATTCTATAATTTCATCTTCATCTCTGATTGATGTGGATAAAATTGGATTTCCCAGTTCCAAAACAATTTCTCGAATTATGTTATTGTCAGGAACCCTGATTCCAACCGTTTTCTTTTTCCCTTTAAAATACCTTGGCACGTTATTGTTGGCATCCAAAATAAAAGTAAACGGACCGGGAAGGTTCTTTTTCATGAGCTTAAAAACAGTGTTTGAAATGGGTTTGGTGTAATCTGAAAGGTGACTCAAATCGCTGCAAATAAAAGAAAAATTCGATTTTTCGATGTTAATTCCCTTAAAGCGTGCCACCTTTTCAACGGCTTTTGCATTGGTAATATCGCACCCCAGTCCGTAAACCGTGTCGGTTGGATAAATAATTATTCCACCGTCCCGGAGCACATCCACAATTTTCCGGATATCGCGGGGATTAGGATTTTCGTTATAAAGCCGAATGAGCATATTTTTATTTTAGCAGCGTAAAATTATCATTTTCGTTTTATATTCCGTTATTTCTAAACAATTTTGCAAAATGAATCTTCAAATAAAAACTACAGGCGATGGCTCGGCAACTCTATTTCTGCCCGAACTGAACGAACAGTACCACTCTCTGAATGGAGCCGTTACAGAATCGAATCATGTATTTCTCACCAATGGTTTTCATTTTCATCCTTCAGCCCAACCAGTTGTTTTCGAAGTGGGTTTCGGAACCGGTTTAAACTGTCTGTTAACCGCTAAACAGGCGCAATTGCAGAACAGGCCAACTTATTACATGGCTATTGAAAAATTTCCGGTTGAACAAGATATTGTTACCCAATTGAATTACGGCAGTCTGATTGAGGAAAATGGCATTCAGCTTTTCAGGAAGATTCACGATTGTGAATGGAATATTCCGGTTGAAATTTCTCCCTGGTTTACATTGTTGAAATTAAAAACCGATTTCACTTCTGAAAAATGGATTTTACCCCAAAAAACCGACATCATTTATTTCGATGCATTTGGACCAGACAAACAGCCCGAAATGTGGACAGAAGAAATTTTTCTCAGGTTGTTTGAGAACAGTTCAGAAGAGGGAGTATTAGTTACATACAGCGCAAAAGGAGAAGTGCGCCGCCGCATGGTAAATGCTGGTTTTAAAGTAGAAAGACTTCCCGGACCACCCGGAAAAAAGGAAATGTTGCGCGGAATAAAAGTGGCATCAAAAATTTAATTGCAAAAAAATTAAGTTATCTTCGCACCCTTTAATAAAGAAAGAAAAAGTAATGGCAGAAATGAAATTGACCGGCGAATTGGAACGGTTCAGTTATGCACTGGGAATGAGTGTTGCTTCCAATCTTATTAAATCTGGTGTAAAAACAATTAATCCGGAAGCATTTGTAAAAGCGATTAACGACACGTACATTGGCGAAATGCCACAAATGATGCCCGATGAAGCCAACAAAATCCTTGAAAGTTTTATGGAAAAAGCAAACCAGGATGAGGCAAAAGTAAATCTTGAGTCGGGACTTGAGTTTTTGCAAGAAAATCGTTCAAAAAAAGGAGTTACAGAATTACCCAGCGGACTTCAATATCAGGTAATAAAGGAAGGCGATGGCGATTTGCCTTCGTTAACCGATGAAGTAAAATGCCACTACCATGGCAGCCTGATTGACGGAACTGTTTTCGACAGTTCAGTTGAACGCGGCCAACCTGCTGTTTTTCCTGTTAACGGAGTAATTCAGGGGTGGGTTGAAGCACTTCAACTTATGCCGGTGGGCTCCAAATGGCGGCTTTACGTTCCGCCCGAATTGGGCTATGGACAGCAGGGTGCAGGTGGAGCAATTGGCCCAAATTCTACCCTCGTTTTTGATGTTGAATTATTGGAAATCGTATAAATATTTATTAGTTATTAAGTTATGAGAAAAAATTTAATCTATTTACCGGTGGTCTTTTTAATGATCATTGGTATGAGTTGTCAACAATCGGGTTCAGTGCAAAATGTTAATTTGGAAACCGAAGCAGATTCGGCAGGTTACGCGATTGGAATTTTAGTTGGAACAAACAATAAACAACAGGTTGAAAATGCTCCGGGCGGGGCAGACATTAACCTGGATGCAATGGTTGCTGCCTTCAGTGCTGCTTCTAAAGGTGAAGAAGGTGCTATGACTACGGAAGAAGCCGATCAGATTATTCGGAGGTTTTTTGAAGCTGCCGGAGAAAAAGAAGGCCAGGTAAACCTTGAAGCCGGAAATGCATTTTTGGAAGAAAATAAATCCCGCGACGGAATTAATTCAACCGCCAGTGGTTTGCAATATGAGGTTATTACAGAAGGCACTGGTCCAAAACCATCAGCCGAAGACAGAGTGCGTGTACATTACCACGGAACATTGATTGACGGAACCGTTTTCGATAGTTCTGTTGATCGGGGTGAGCCCGCCGTTTTTGGTGTTGGTCAGGTTATTCCGGGCTGGACAGAAGCTTTGCAACTTATGCCTGTTGGTTCGAAATGGAAAATTTATCTTCCATCAAACCTGGCATACGGCGAACGTGGAGCAGGTGCTGATATCGGACCGAATTCAGCTTTGATTTTCGAAGTGGAATTGCTCGAAATTGTTGAAGAATAAAAAGTTGATATTTTTTGCAAAAAAAACCCTTTGTATCTTTTCGTGCAAAGGGTTTCTTTTTTTATTTTCGCTTTATGAGTTTACAGGTAAAAGGAAAAATACAACAAATACTTCAGCCCGAATCGGGTGTTAGCCGCGCAGGCAACGAGTGGAAAAAACAGGAGTTTGTAATTGAAACCGAAGAACAGTTTCCGAAAAAGGTCTGTTTTACGCTTTTCAACGATAAAAACGCTTTGTTGGAAAAAGTAACAGAAGGCGATGATGTGGAAGTTTCGTTTAACCTCGAGTCGAGGGAATTTAACGGGAAATGGTACCACAACATCAATGCATGGAAAATTGATAAGGTTTCAGATCAGGGGAATCTCCCGGAACCACCTCCGGAATTTCGCCCCGAAGATATTCCACCGGAGCCTGAAGAGGACGGAGGCAGCGGACTGCCGTTTTAGAATAGAAAAATCAGGGTTAAACCTTTAAAATTATTTTCTATGAATATTTCCCGAAGAAATTTTTTAAGCCGTTCGGCAGTTGGAACTGCTGCGCTGGCAAGTATTCCGGCCATTGTGTCGGCAAGTATTGCTCCGGCAAATAAAAAGAAATCGAAAAAATACAACCTTTTTCAACAAGGAAATACCGTTCTTTTTCAGGGCGACTCCATTACAGATGCAGGCCGTGAAAAAGAAAAGGAACTGCCCAACAATTCGCGTTCATTTGGTTCAGGTTATGCTTTTTTGGCAGCTTCAGCATTAATGAATGACCTGGCTGAATTGAACCTGACACTTTACAACAGGGGGATCAGCGGAAACAAAGTTTACCAGTTGGCCGACCGCTGGCAAAAAGATTGCCTCGACTTAAAACCGGATGTGTTGAGCATTCTTATTGGTGTTAATGATTACTGGCACAAACGAAACGGCAATTACGACGGTACTGTTGAAGTTTATGAAAACGATTACCGGACGCTGCTTCAGCTTACCAAAAAGGAATTGCCTGATATTAAACTGGTAATTTGCCAGCCGTTTTATGTGCTGAATACTTCAGCAGTTGATGAAACCTGGGTAGCTCCAATGAAGGAATACCAGGCTGCTGCAAAGAAAATTGCCAAAGAATTTGATACTATATGGGTTCCGTTTCAGGAAGTTTTTGATGAAGCGGTAAAATATGCTCCGGGTGCCTACTGGGCGGGCGACGGAGTGCATCCTTCCATGGCCGGAGCACAGCTAATGGCCGAAACCTGGCTCAGGGCAGTGGAATAAAAAAGAGGCAGTCATTAATTTGGCTGCCTCTTTTTGCATATTTTATGCCCAATACATTCCATCGTGATATCCGGGTTGCATCCAGGGCAGTTTGTTGCTCCGGTAAAACGGATCGAGTTGAGCGCGCAATTCCTGCATCCGTTCGTCAGAAAGTGGTTTAAACGATTGCAAGGTTGCTATGTTTTTGTTGAGTACATCCACACTGTCGGTGCCGATTACTGCGGCAGTAACTTCTTTCAAACTTAAAGCGTATTTTACCAACTCATTGGGGTCGAGGCCGTTTACGGTTTCCCTTGGGCGAATAACTTTCATGGCCAGCACGCCCATTCCTTTTTTTGCTGCAAACGGTACTGGTTGTTCTTCAAATTGCTGTTTGCCTTGTTCCTGGTGGTTCAGTGCAATAAGCATGGTGTCAAAATCGTACATTTCTGCCGCCAGTTTCATGGCCGAAGCTGAGGTGTGGCCGGTAAATCCAATGTGTTTAATAACTCCTTCTTCCTGGTATTTTCTGAGCACAGGTAGAACTCCGTCGGCAGCGCCAAATTGTTTTACCTCTTCTTCATTGGTTACACTGTGAATTTGGTACAGATCGATGTAATCGGTTTGTAATCTTTTCAAGCTGGTTTCAATGGTTCGTTTGGCATCGTCCGCTTTTCGTTCTCCAACTTTCGAAGCCAAAAAAACCTGATTTCTGACCGATTTCAGAATTTTGCCAATACGTTCTTCACTGGCTTGTTCTGCATTTTGGTATGAAGCGGCAGTGTCCCAGTAATACAGTCCTTTGCTGAGTGCAGTTTCCAGAATCTCAAGTCCTTTATCTTCATCAACAGCCATAAAACGGCTTCCAAGTCCCATAATAAGGCGCGGAATCCGTATTCCGGTTTTACCCAGAATGGCCGTTGGTAAACCCTTGGCATCGTATGGGGAAGCAGAGCAAGCGACTGAGGGGGCCAAAACTACACCGGCAGTTACGGCACCGGTAGTTTTAATGAAATCCCTGCGGGAGAAATCTTTCTTTTTCATGCTGAATCTTTTTTATAGGTAATTATTATCTGCTAATATACAAGCATTTCTAATAATTACAATTCTAATTTCAGGTTGTTCAATTTTTCATTTATTATTTTCACTTCATCTGTTGAAATTATTAATTCTGCTGCTCTAATATTTTCAAGTACCTGTTTTTCGTTGCGGGATCCTGCCAAAACGCAATCAATTCCTGTTTGGGATAGTGTCCATCGAATCACTAACTGGGCCAATGTGGCATTTTTACTTTCTGCGATGGGTTTTATTTCATTCAGAAACTGATTGATTCGCGAAAGGTTTGGCTCTTTGTAAAATGGCGTATTTGGCCTGTGGTCACCTTCGTTAAATTTGTAATCAGCAGTAATTTTTCCGGTTAAAATACCTCTTTGCAGCGGACTGTAAACAATTATGGCTTTGTCGTTTTTCACACAATACGGAACCAGTTCATTTTCAATATCGCGCAAAACCATACTGTACGGAACCTGGTTCGAAACCAGCCTGAAATAGTTGTTGGCCTCTGCCATTTGTTTTGCTGAATAGTTGCTTACCCCGCCGGCTTTTATTTTGCCTTGATTTTTCAATATTTCCATTGCCTCCATAGTTTCTTCAACCGGTGTGTGGCTGTCGGGCCAGTGTTGTTGAAACAGGTCGATATGGTCAGTTCTGAGCCGCCGCAAAGAATCTTCGCATTCTTTAATCACGCTTTCCTTACTTCCCAGCCGGTAAATGGAAAGTTCATTTCCCTGGTTATCCTTGGTTTTTTCGAAATGCAGATTGGGTGTAACAACATCCCATCGCAAACCAAATTTGGTAAGGATTTGAACTTTATCACGCTTTCCTTTAATGGCTTTTCCCACAAATTCTTCACTTTGTCCGAAACCATAAACCGGCGCGGTATCAATAGTTGTCATTCCATTATCAATGGCGCTTTCTATGGCATGAACAGATTCTTTTTCATCGGCGCCTCCCCAAAACCAGCCGCCAATAGCCCAGGCTCCAAACGTGAGGGGAGTGATTTTTACATCGGTTCCGGGTAATGTAACTTTATTCATAATTTATTGTTTTAAATGATTAAGGTATTCGCTGTTTACTTTAAAACCCAACTGAATTGCCCGCTCGGCGTCTTTTAAGGCATTTGGCTTGTTTCCCATGGCATTCAGAACCAAAGAACGATTTAAAAAGTACGCTCCTTTTGAAGCATCAAGTTGAATGGTACGATTAAATTCCGCCAACGCTTTTTCAAAATTATTTAACCTGAACCAGCACAATCCAATGGTATTAATTACGTCGGCATTGTTGGGTTCCACAGTCAGGTACTTGCTGAAATCTTCAATCGATTTTTCATATTCCTGCATTTGATACCATACAAACGCCCGGTTTGAAAGTGCATTGGAGTGAAACGATTCCAACTCAAGCGCCTTATTTAAATCGTTTAATGCGGCGACCCAGTCCTGACTCATGCCGAATGCAGCTCCCCGATTGGCCAGCGCATTTACATGATTGGGTTCCAGTTCAATGCATTTGTTGTAATCGGCCAGTGCTTTATCCATTTCTCCCCGGTCGAAGTAAATTTTTCCCCGGTTGTTGTAAGGCTGAGCTTTATTGGGGTCGAGACTGATGGCTTTGTTGTAATTTTCGAGCGCCCTTTCCGGCTGGTTTTGTCGGCGCAAATAATGTCCCAGATTGTTGTATGGCAGGGGAGTGTTTGGATGTTTTTTTATGACATCGGTCCACAATGTTTCACTGTTTTGCCAAACTTTCATCCGGTTGTAGGTTGTTCCGGTTAACAAAAGCAGGTAAACTATCAAAACCGAATAGATGAAAGAGCGCTGTTTGGGTAGTTTCTCGGCTGCCGTTTCCACTGTTTTGGCCAGAACGACAAACAGTCCGATATACGGAATGTAAGTAAAGCGATCGGCCAGAAAACCTTGTCCGGCGCCCACAACCTGCAAAAGAAAAGCAATGTTGAACAGAAAAAACAGAATACCGAAAGTAAGTGTTTTATTCGTTTTAAATTTGAAAACCGGAACAGCTATTACTGAAAGGGCCGGAATCATACTAAGGTAAAAAATAGCCGAAATTTTTTGTGGATAAGGGTAAAGTGCAGACATCTCCCACGGTACCACCGATTTAATGATGTAAACCACAAATGAATAACTTCCAATAAATAACCGTTGATCAAGGGGAAAAGAAGTCCCCGTATCGAGCGATCCTTGCTGTCGCAAAAACCAGATTCCAGCAATTCCGGTGGCCAAAGCCAGCAAAAAGTAGGGGATTTTTTCAAGGATGAGTTTTCGGTCAATTTTTCGGTTGTACCAGTAATCAATGAGCAGGAGTGCAGGAGCCAGCGCAACTGCCTGAATTTTTGAAAGCAGAGAAAGAATAAAAAAGACTATTGACAAGACGAAAAACAGGCTATTCCTTTTTTTCAGATAATCGGAGTAGAAAATGAGCGATAACAAAAAGAAAAAGCCAAAAAGTACGTCTTTCCGCTCGGTAACCCAAACCACCGATTCAATGCGCATTGGATGGATTCCAAAAAGCATTGCGACCAGGAAGGAAACCAAAAAAGAAAGTCCCATTTTGCGTATCAAAAGAAAAACAAGTAAGGTGCACAGAACATGCAGAAGTATATTATTCAGATGATATAAAAACGGTTTTTCACCAACTAATTTATATTCCAATGCAAAAGTAAGCGCAGTAAGCGGATTGTAATTTCCTATCACATGGTCGGTAAAAATTCCGTTTACGTCGAAGTGGATGACGTTTTCATTTTCGTAAATATTTACATCGTCGTCCCAGTTTACAAAATTGTATTTTAAGGATGGCGAAAAAAGGAGAAACGTAAAAACGGTTAGAAATAAACCGCCATAAAGCCATTTCTTTGGATTGCTTTCTTGTTTGGTTTTTAATTTTTTACTGAACTTCTTTTTGTTCCGGTTCATCGTTTATTATTGTTAGCTGATTGAACTCCAGTCGAATTCGGTTTGTTTAGTTGCTTTTAGATTTTCGAGCAGTACCCGGTTTTCCTCTTTTTGCAGGAAAGGATCTCCCGATAAAACTTCGGAAGCCACGTCGCGGGCCAGTTTTAGGATTTCGCCGTCTTTGCCCAGGTTGGCAATTTTCAGGTCGAAACCCACACCGCTTTGCTGCGTTCCTTCCAGGTCACCCGGACCGCGAAGTTTCATATCCACTTCGGCAATTTCAAAACCGTCGTTGGTGCGCACCATGGTGGCCAGCCGTTTGCGGCTTTCGTTACTTATTTTGTAAGACGACATCAAAATACAATATGATTGTTCAGCACCCCGGCCAACGCGGCCACGCAACTGGTGCAATTGCGACAAGCCAAACCGTTCGGCGCTTTCAATCACCATCACCGAAGCGTTGGGCACATCCACACCCACCTCAATTACCGTTGTGGCCACCATAATCCGTGTTTCGCCCTGTTTGAATTTCTGCATGGCATTTTCTTTTTGCACCGGTTTCATGCGCCCATGCACCATGCCCACTTTTACATCGGGAAAAGCTTCGGAAATATGTCTGAATCCTTCTTCGAGGTTTTTCAAATCCATTTTTTCCGATTCCGAAATCAACGGGTAAACCACGTAAATCTGGCGGCCTTTTTCCATCTGTTGCCGCATAAAATTGTAAACCTGTTTTCTTCGGTTCTCAAAAAAGTGGTGGGTTTCAATCGGCTTTCTTCCGGGCGGAAGTTCGTCAATGACGGAAACATCCAAATCACCATAAACCGTCATGGCCAGAGTACGTGGAATTGGCGTTGCCGTCATTACCAAAACATGTGGCGGAATGAGGTCGTTTTTTTGCCACAGTTTGGCCCGCTGTGCCACACCAAACCGGTGCTGCTCGTCAATAACCACCAGTCCAAGGTTCTGGAAATTCACCACATCTTCAATCAGAGCGTGGGTACCAATCAGAATTTGCAGCGTGCTTGCTTCAAGCTTTTCGTGCAAAATTTTCCGTTCGCTGGCTTTGGTAGAGCCGGTCAGCAAGCCCACTTCAATGCCCATTCCGTTTAAAAAGTTGGAAACGGACTGATAATGTTGCTGCGCCAGAATTTCGGTAGGCGCCATCAGGCAACTCTGAAATCCGTTATCCATAGCCAGCAGCATCGTCATTAAAGCTACCAAAGTTTTTCCGCTGCCCACGTCGCCCTGCAAAAGACGGTTCATCTGCACATTCCGGTTTACATCGCGCCTGATTTCCTTTAGCACTTTTTTCTGGGCGTTGGTGAGCTCAAAAGGCAGAAAGTCGGAGTAAAATTTATTGAAGTTGAATCCAACTTTTTCGAAGCGAAACCCTTTGAATTTGTTTTCGCGGTTATGTTTTAATGCAAGTATTTTCAATTGAATGATAAACAGTTCTTCAAATTTGAGCCTGAACCGGGCATTTTTTAAATCGATTGTATTTTCCGGTTTGTGAATGATGGTGAGTGCCTCTTCGAGCGAAACAAGCTTTAGCCTTCGGGTGAGGTAATCAGGAAGTGTTTCTTTTATTTTCCCTTTGGCCAGTGAAATGAGCGTGAGCTGAAATTTGTTGATAGACTTGGAGAGCAGGTATTTTTTTTTCATGTTTTCGGTGGTCACATAGTGTGCCTGAAAAAGTCCTGCAGGTTTGAGTTGTTTTTCCTCTTCGGTTTCCATTTCTGGGTGCACCACATTAATGCGTCCGTTAAATTCCGAAGGTTTTCCAAAAACAATGTATTCCTTGTTCAGCTCCAAATGTTCCAGTTGCCATTTCACACTTTGAAACCACACCAGTTCAATGCTGCCGGTATCATCGTAAAACCGGACAGTGAGTCGCTGTTTGTGTCCGGTTCCAACGGTATCCATCGATCGGATTTTACCTTTTATTTGAATGTGTGGCATCTGGGCATGAACTTCCGAAATTTTGTAAAATTTGGTGCGGTCGATGTACTTGTACGGGAAATAATTTATCAGGTCGCCAAAGGTTTTAATTTTTAGCTCTTTTGCCAGCAGTTCGGCACGTTTGGGCCCAACGCCAGGTAAAAATTTGATATCCTGATCCAAAAAACCGGTCATAAAACAAAGATAATTAAACTGTAGGAAGAAAGGTTAAATTGAGAAATTGTGAAATGGTTAAATTGTGAAATTGAATCTTTGGTTAAAATTTCATCGTCAATTTCAGATTAAACTTCCGGTCAGTTAAATAGTTGGGCACGGCAAACTGGTCGCCCTGAATGCTGGAAACCCAAAAATAGGAAATGGTGTTGTTGATGTTTAGCAGATTGAAAACCTCGAGGCTGACCCACATATCGTTGATGTGCCTGAAAAAACTGTTTTGCATTGGATTCGACGGGCTGATGATGACTTTGGAAAAACCTAAATCTATTCTGCGATACGGAGGCATTCTGAACACATCCTGATAACGTTCGGAGTTGGGTGGACCTGTGGGCAGGCGGGCTCCGTAAAATCCTGAAAGTTGCATTTTCCAGGATGGATTTCCCGGCAGGTAATCTTGAAAAAACAGGCTGAAATTCATCCACTGGTCGGTGGGGCGGGGGATGTAACCATGACCGTCGCCTTTAATGTCTTCCTCGGTTTTCATAAGCGATAGACTAACCCAGGATTGTACGCCACTAACAAATTCGCCGTTCACTTTCATGTCCAGGCCAGTAGCATAACCCACAGCTTCATGCTCACCCAAATAGCGAATCTGTACATTTTCAACCTGATAGGGAATCAGCCGGTTCATATATTTGTAATAGGCTTCGGTGGTAAAACGGAATGGACGATCCCAGGCTGTAAAAACGTAATCGCTGCCAGCAACAATCTGATACGAACGTTGTGCTTTTGTGTCATAATTGATCGAACCATCACGGTTTTTGAGTTCTTTAAAAAACGGCGATTGGTGGTACATTCCACCCGAAAGACTAAATGAGATTTTGTTTTCCCATTCAGGAAAATAACTGATTGATATTCTGGGGCTTACTAAAAATTCATCATTAAAATCCCAGTAATTGAACCGGATTCCGCCTGTAAAATATAAATCTCCACTGCTCACAGGTACACTCCATGTGTCCTGAAAATGTCCGGTAATCCGGTTAGAACTGATTTGGCTCCCGGTGTTCAGTGTGAAATAAAGCAAAACTTCTTTATCGGAATAAGGGATTGAATAGCCTGTTGAATCGCGGTAAATCCATTCGTTGATTTTATCTTCAAAACGTTCGTGCTGAAATTTTATTCCCCAGTTTAACAGGTGGTTATCCGAGTTGTAAGCTCCTTTATGGGAAAAGCTGTAAACGTTGGCATCGAGGTAATTGCGGGCATGGTTTAAAAAAGTACCCACACCCAGGTTCAACACACTGTCGCCAAATTCTTCCGACGACATGTTCCGCTCCAGTTGATTCAGGTAATACTGTCCCAGAATATCGTAGGTTTCTTTTTCCGAAGTATTAAATGCCGAAAGAATAAATTTCAGGTTGAGATCGAGATTGGGGTGATAATTGGCCGAAAGTGCGCCCAAATACGTTTTGAAATCGTCAATTTCCTGGCCTTCAAAATAAATAGTAGTGTTTAACGGGGTTTGCCAGGTACCAAAAGTAGTTTGCCGGGTTTGCGGAACAAACCGGTACTGATTTTGGGCCATGTTTCCGAGAAACGAAAGATCGAAATTCTCCGAAAACCGATAAGTAATGTAAGTTTGAAAATCGATAAACTTTGGGTCGTATTCGCCTTTTTCATCGAGTCCGCCAAGCATATAGCTGTTTGTTTTGTAACGAATGCCCGAGATGTGTGCCAGCCTGCCTTTTAGCGCAACATCTTCGAAATGGGCTGTGGCACCGAGCAGACTCATGGAGGCCGATCCCCTGAAAACACTGGGTCTTCTGTATTTGATGTCGAGCACCGATGACATTTTATCGCCGTAGCGCGCATCAAAGCCACCAGCCGAAAAGTCAATGGTTGAAACCATGTCGCTGTTTATAAAACTCAGTCCTTCCTGTTGTCCGGCACGGATGAGGAATGGCCTGTAAATTTCTATATCGTTTACATAAACCATGTTTTCGTCGAAATTTCCACCGCGCACCGTGTATTGTGAACTGAGTTCATTGTTGGTGGAAACTCCCGGCAATGTTTTTATGAGGGCTTCCACACCGCCTGTTGCAGCATCGGGCATCACTTCCATAAAACGCGGATCAATACGGGTAACGTTACTGCTATTTCGGCGCTGTTCGGTAACAACCACTTCGGCCAGCTTTAAATCGGTGGCAGGCAGGACAATTTCCCGAACAATATTTTCTTCGGCTTTTGCATTTATTGTATCGATGAAAGTGGCGTATCCGAGTGAAGAAAAAACAACTACTATTTCCCGTTCTGCCGGAATGCGCAAAAGAAACTTTCCCTCACGGTTGGAACTGGTTCCCAACGGATAATCTTTTAACCCAATGTTCACCATGTCAAGCGGTTGGCCGTCCTGGTCGCGGACAACGCCCCTGAGGGTTGCATTGTTGCTTTGGGAAAAACCTGAAAAAACAGTAACCTGCAGAATTAATAAAATGAATAGCTTTTTTATCATCGGCACAAAACTAACAATCCAATTTATGTATCAACTTTTTATTGATAAATAAATTGTGTGTGGCAGAAAATTTTTTATTTGAGCATTTTGGGTGTAATTCTGAAAGCTAAATCTCCGGTGCGTGCTTCAATCTCGTTCCATACAATTACACTGAAATCTATTCCAACTGTAGCACAGGTTGGCATTTCATTTACACTAATTTTCAGCAGGATATTTACAAAAAAATGAAATCCGGGATTGTGCCCAAAAAAGAAAGCTGTTCCGGCATCATCCGGCAACGACTGAATGAGTTCCAAAAACTCCGAAGTGGTAAGGCCATTGTAAATGTCCTTGATTTCTCTAATCTGGCTTCTTTCAAATCCCAGATTATCGGCAAAAATTCGGGCGGTTTTAAGAGCTCGTTTTGCAGGACTTGAAATGAAGACATCCGGGTTAATTCGTTTTTTCACTAACTCGTTGCTTACAAGTTTAGCATCGTTTTTTCCCCGGTCGGTCAAATCGCGGTTAAAATCATCTTCATATCCGTAGGGAACAGATTTGGCGTGCCGCACAATTACTACCCGTTTCATAATTTTTTTCGTTAAAGTGGTTGGAATATATCAATTTCCGGCTGAGAAATTTCAATAATTTGAGGAACAATGGTTGTAAAATGTTTTGATGCGTTATGTGTATCAACAGAATTCTGGTCCCGCCATTTTTCAAGAATACAATAGGTGCGCGGGTTTTCGGTATGTTTGTGCAAAGCATATTCAATGCAACCGGTTTCTGCGCGTGAAGCTGCACCTAATCCATCAACCAGTGACAAAAATTTTTCTTCCTCTCCTTCGTTAACTTTAAATTTTGCTACAATCGATATCATACTTTTGTTTTTGCATTTATTTCAAACAAATTTAATGTATTTTGATGATTCAATTTCATTTTTTATGAAACATATCGGACTATTATCGGATACTCATGGGTTTTTGCACCAAAGACTTTTTGCCTTTTTTGAAAAGGTGGATGAAATATGGCACGCAGGTGATTTTGGAACACTTGAATTAGCTGATCAACTGTCTGCTTTCAAACCGATGAAAGGCGTTTACGGTAACATCGACGGGCAGGATGTTCGTGTTGTTTATCCACAACATCAGCGTTTTATGTGTGAGAAGGTGGACGTTTGGATTACACATATTGGAGGTTACCCGGGACATTACGAGCGGTTTGTAAAACCTGAAATTTACCGGAATCCGCCCAATCTATTCATCAGTGGGCATTCACATATTTTAAAAGTGATTTACGATAAAGAATTGAACTTTTTGCACATCAACCCGGGAGCTGCCGGTTACAAAGGTTTTCATAAAAAGTGCACCGCCGTTCGGTTTGTAATTGATGGCGAAACGATTAAAGATATGGAAGTTTGGGAGATGGACCGGAATGAAGTAATAAAAGATTAAAAATAAAGCCAGCAAATTAAATATTGAATCAGTCGCCTGGCTAATTTCCCGGTGTAATAATTGCATAATAGTTAGGAATTCCTTTTTTTGTAAAATGCAGCCACCCAATTGTTTTTGGTGGCAAATCCAATATCTTCCAACCCAACACTTTCGGCTTTGACTTTTAAATCAGGAATATCTTCGGTATAAAATCCGCTGATAAAAAGTTTGCCGTTATTGTTCAGGCTTTTTGAATAGGCAGGTAAATCGTTTAGCAACACATTTTTATGGATGTTGGCAAAAATGAAATCGTATTTTTCGTCGCGGAGTAGTGAAGCATCTCCTTTTTTTACCTTCAGGTTTTTGATGTTGTTCAATTCAGCATTTTCATAGGTTCCTTTAACCGACCATTCGTCAATGTCGATCGCTGTAATACTTTCAGCGCCTTTCATGGAAGCCAGAATTCCCAGAATACCAGTGCCGCAGCCCATATCGAGCACCTTTTTTCCTGCCAGGTTTTCTTTCAGGATGGCCTCCAGCATCATGGAAGTGGTTTCGTGGTTGCCGGTGCCAAAAGCCATGTTGGGTTCAATCACAATCTCATATTTGCATTGAGGATATTCCTTATGAAATGGTGCCCGCACCAAGCATTCGCCCCCAATAACCAGCGGTTTGAAATAGTTTTTTTCCCACACTTCGTTCCAGTTCTGGCTTTTAATAAGTTCTTTTTTAATTTGAAAAGAAAAGTTCTCATTAAAAGAATGAAGCAGATCGGTTAATGCTTTTTCATCAAATTTTTCTTTGGAAATATATGCTTCCAGTCCAGTTTCTGTTTCAACAAAGCTTTCGTAGTCAACTTCTCCCAATTCGGCAATCAAAACGTCGCGCAGCCAATCTTCGAAAGGGGTAATTCCTATTTCAATTTTAAAGTAATCCAATTTTTTAAAGTGTTGATTAATAACGTTTAAGAACTATTAATAAAAAAATTCCCGCAGATAACGCTGATTTTCGCAGACAAAAAATAATAAGAATCTGCGTTATTCTGCGAGATCAACGGGAACCTGTTGAAATAAAAAGTCTTTTTAGAATCCTTTAATTATTCCGAGGAAATCTTCGGCTTTTAATGCCGCGCCTCCAATTAATCCTCCGTCAACATCTTTGTTGGCAAACAGTTCTTTGGCATTACTCGGTTTGCAGCTTCCGCCATAAAGGATGGAAGTTTCTTCTGCAACTTCATCGCCAAATTTTTCTGCTATAATGCTGCGGATAAATGCATGAATTTCCTGCGCCTGCTCCGAGGAGGCAGTTTTGCCGGTGCCAATAGCCCAGATAGGTTCATAAGCAATCACCAGTTTTCTGAAATCGCTTTCAGGCAATTTGAAAATGGTTTCTTCCAACTGTTTTTTAACGAATTCATTTTGAGCTTCTGCATCCCGCACTTCCAGCGGTTCGCCGCAGCAGTAAATGGGAGTGAGTCCGTTTTCAAGTGCCAGCGCTACTTTTTTGTTCAGTGTTTCGCTGGTTTCTCCGTAATATTCGCGTCTTTCCGAGTGCCCAAGAATAACATATTCAGCACCTGTAGATTTTACCATTTCGGCAGAAACTTCACCGGTGAAAGCACCTTTGGCTTCGGCTGCACAGTTTTGTGCCGAAACTCCAATGCGTTTGGTGTTTACCGATTCAACTACTTTGGTCAGGTGGGTGAACGGTACGCCAAGCACCACTACAACATCGTCGGTAGCTTCTTTGGCTACCAGTGTGTCAACTGCTTTCGCCAGTTCAATTCCTTCCTGCAAATTGGTGTTGCATTTCCAGTTTCCTGCTACTATCTTCTTTCTCATTTTTCTGATATTTAGTTTATTACGAATAAATTTCTTTTACAAAATTAAGTGCTTCTGCCGGTTATTCGGCATCGTTTTTCCAGTGTTAATTATAATTAACTATTTATTGATGAATTCCTGTTCAAAATCTTCCGGCGCGGGAATATCGTTGTAATGGTATTTGGCCACAATGGTACCATTTTTTAAAACCATCAATCCCGGATTTGACCGCACAATGGTTTTTAACGTTATTTCATCGGTATTAAAAAATTCATACGGCGCTCCGTGTTCTTCAGCAAACTCAGCCGATTCATCGGGTAGGGAGGAGGTGAGGCATATAAAAGCCATTCCCTGGTCCATTGCCCAGTTTGCCAGTGTGTTAATTTCTTCCTGTGGTTTTAAACTCGATTTATTTAAATCGTAGGCAATCAGCATAAACACATAATTGTCATCATAAAGAAAAAAGTCAATGATGTTGTCACCTTCCGGCGTTTCAATTCTGAAGTCATGGATTGGCGGTTCATATCCTTCCTGAACAAGAAACGATTCCATGTCGTGGAATGCATAGTTCAAGGTATCCTGCCACGGATAATTTTCTTCGGTAAACTGTTCAACTTCGCCTGTGTTTATGTTTTTATAGTAAAAAATGTTTTCATACACATCCTGTGGTGCATCTGCCGGCGTGGCCATGGCTTCCGGAATATTTACACCCACTTTATACGGTCTGAAATCGAAAACAGGAAGGTGGTTGTAGGAATGAAAAACTATGGCTGCATAAACAACCACCGAAAGCACCGAAAGTGTGAATCCTGCTTTTTGGCCTGGCCATCCTTTCATGTTGTTTCGGTAAATAAATACAATGAAAGTAAGGACAATCAGAACTACGTTTTTATAAAATGTTTCCCAGTTTGAAATAACCAGTGCATCGCCAAAACAACCGCAATCGGTAACCGGGTTTTCAATGGCAATCCAAAGTGTTAGTCCGGTAAAAAACACCATAAAAATGAGAGCCAGCCACGAAAAAAAGCGGAGAAAGGTATTAAATAACAGTGCCACGCCAATGGCAAATTCGGCGAATGAAAGCAATACTCCAAGCGGAAAAGCAGCCCATTGTAACCATTCCAAATGCATGGCATTAAAATAATCGGTAAATTTAAAGGCTGATCCCCAAGGATCTATACCCTTAACAAAACCTGAGAAAATAAATGTAATTCCGACCAGTATGCGGGCCAAATGTTTTATAATTTTCATAGACATTCTTCTTATTTAGAGTTTTCAAAATCAATTTTTATCAGGGCAAAAACTGCATAATTTATCATATCGAGGTAATTAGCATCAATTCCTTCCGATACGGTTGTTTTTCCCTCATTGTCTTCAATTTGTTTGGTACGTTTTAGTTTCATAAGAATTAAATCGGTATAAGAACTTACCCTCATTTCCCGCCATGCCTCGCCATAATCGTGGTTTTTGTCCTGCATTAACGATTTTGCAGTTTGAAAATATTTATCGTAAAACTCCAGAGTTTTTTCTTTATCCAGTTCTAATTCCGAGGGACCTAATTCCAATTGAATTAATCCCATTATAGCGTAATTTACAATGCCAATAAATTCAGGCCGAATACCTTCATTCACTTTTGAAATGCCCTTTTCTTCAAGGCTCCTTATTCGACTTGCCTTAATATATATCTGATCTGTAAGCGATTTAGGCCTCAAAATTCTCCAGGCCGTACCATAATCATTCATCTTATGAATAAATACCGAACGGCAGGTTTTTATAACGGAATCGTACTGTTGATTTGTTTTTTCCATGTTTGTTTTAAAAAGAGGGATAAAAATAGAAAAAATTGAAGAACTTGAAGGGTTTTGTTATACATTTGTAAAACTGAATTGTTTAACCATAAAACATTTTGCGTATGCTGATTACCCAGTCTGCGGGTAAGTTCCTCAAAAGGAAAAATTCAATCAATCTGGGAGGCAAATTGATAAATTTTTCCGAACCGGTGGTTATGGGGATAGTTAATGTCACGCCCGATTCCTTTTACGATGGGGGCAAACTTACCGATGAAAAGGTGCTGCTTTCGTGGGTCGAAAAAATGGTAAAAGAAGACGTTTCTTTTATTGATGTGGGCGCTATTTCAACAAGGCCCGGAGCCAAACTTGTGTCCACCAAAACTGAGCTTGAGCGTTTATTGCCTGCGGTTCATGCCATTCGAAAAAATTTTCCTGATATTCCGCTTTCTGTTGATACTTTTCGAAGTTGGGTCGCAGTTCGGGTTATTGATGAAATCGGGCCAATTATTGTGAACGATATTTCAGGAGGAACCCTCGATTCAAAAATGTTTGAAACCATTGGGAAAATGAATGTTCCGTATATACTTACGCACATTCAGGGCACTCCACAAAATATGCAGGAAGAGCCTTATTATGATGATGTTGTAAAAGAAATATCGAACTGGTTAAGCGAGCGCGTGAAAAAACTTACAAAATGTGGGGTGAAAGATATTATTATCGATCCTGGTTTTGGTTTTGGTAAAAATATTCAGCATAATTACGATTTACTAAACCGGCTCGATTCCTTTAAAGTTTTTCAGCTCCCGGTAATGGTAGGCCTCAGCCGTAAATCAATGCTCTGGAAATGGTTAGGTATTAAACCTGAAGAA
This sequence comes from Mariniphaga sp., assembly GCF_041687215.1. Taxonomy (NCBI): domain Bacteria; kingdom Pseudomonadati; phylum Bacteroidota; class Bacteroidia; order Marinilabiliales; family Prolixibacteraceae; genus Mariniphaga; species Mariniphaga sp. The sequence goes on along the minus strand of NZ_JAWLCI010000051.1, from coordinate 4,143 downwards.
GCATTGAATGGAACAACTGTTGTAAATACCATGGCGTTGCTTGGAGGAGCAGATATTTTAAGGGTACACGACGTTAAAGAAGCGGTTGAAGCTGTTGAAATTGTAAAAGCCTTAAAATCAACTGTAGTCTGATGCCATTATTTATTACCATACGATTTCTTGATATTCTTGATATTTTACTGGTGGCTTTGTTGCTTTATCAACTTTACCGTTTGATTAAAGGAACAGTAGCTTTTAATATTGTAATCGGGCTTTTTTCACTTTACCTGCTTTGGCTTATTGTAAAGGCACTCAATATGCAATTGCTCGGCTCAATAATGGGACAGTTTATTGGTGTTGGTGTTTTGGCGTTAATTATTGTTTTTCACCCCGAAATACGAAAATTTTTGGTGTTTATTGGTACCAATTATAATGTGAACAGGGTTTTATCACTCGATAAACTTTTTGGTACGCATAAAGGTAAAACGGTTGAAAATGAACAAATTGAAATACTTGCTGAAGCTTGTTTTTCACTCTCCAAATCGAAAACCGGTGCACTTATTGTTATTGCCCGTACCTCTGAACTTGCCGATCAGATACGAACCGGGGAACTGCTGAATGCCCAGATTTCATCATCGCTATTAAGGACCATCTTCTTTAAAAACACCCCTTTGCACGACGGAGCAGTTGTTATTAAAAACAACATTATTGTTGCCGCTGGCTGTATTTTACCGCTTACCCAGCGCGATGTGGATAAAACACTTGGACTGAGGCACAGGGCTGCCATTGGCATAACAGAAAATACTGATGCCGTAGCCATCATCGTTTCAGAAGAGCGAGGATCAGTTTCTTTTGTAGATGAGGGGGACATTAAAAGAAGAATTTCGAGAGAAGTTTTAATCGAATTATTGGAAGAAAGTCTGAACAAGCAAAATTGATCATCAAGTCACTTCCTTAATTATTATCCCAATTTTTTATGAACAGAATTTGTGAATTATTCAATATAAAATATCCTGTAATTCAGGGTGGTATGGTTTGGTGCTCGGGATGGAAACTGGCTTCAGCCGTTAGCAATTGCGGTGGTCTCGGATTAATCGGTGCCGGTTCCATGCATCCCGAAATCCTGGAAGAACACATATTGAAGGCACGTAATGCTACTACCAAACCTTTTGGCGTGAATGTGCCATTGCTTTATCCCGAAACTGAAAAAATAATGGAAATTATTGCAAGGAATGGTGTGAAAATAGTATTTACATCGGCCGGAAGTCCAAAAAAATGGACGGCGTGGTTGAAAGACAATGGGATTACCGTAGCGCATGTAGTTTCAAGTTCAATGTTTGCCGAAAAAAGCGAGGCTGCCGGAGTGGATGCCATAGTTGCCGAAGGTTTCGAAGCAGGAGGTCATAACGGAAGGGAGGAAACCACAACATTAACTTTAATTCCTTCGGTACGAAAAGCAACCAGTTTGCCTTTGCTTGCGGCAGGTGGCATTGGTTCGGGCCAGGCAATGCTGGCAGCAATGGTTTTGGGTGCCGATGGTGTTCAGATTGGTTCGCGCTTTGCAGTTTCTGAAGAATCTTCAGCGCATCCGGCATTCAAACAACATATTTTAAATTTAAGCGCAGGCGGGACAAAACTGGCTTTGAAGAAACTGGCTCCGGTTCGATTGGTAAAAAATGCTTTTTTTGAACAGGTGGACGAATTAGAGAAACGTGGTGCCTCCGCAGAAGAATTAAGCAGATTGCTGGGAAGAGGCCGTGCTAAAAAAGGTATTTTTGAGGGTGATCTTGAAAACGGGGAATTGGAAATTGGTCAGGTTTCGGCAGAAATTCACGAAATATTACCGGTAAAAATCATTATGGAAAACCTGATTTCGGAATATAAATCGGCGGTCAAAGGAATATTAGCAGAAAAGAGGTTCAATTTCTGACTTTTTTATGCCAATTTACTCGTAAGGTGAATATAATCAACCGAATGTAGTCTCGTCAATCTGGTATTTGTTTCTATCAGAAGAACTGCGCGAAATCAATTCGCCCAGAAACCCCCCCATGAAAAATTGAGCCCCGATAATCATTGCGGTAAGTGCAATGTAAAAATAAGGGCTGTTGGTAAGTAGGTTGCCCACAATTCCGTGTTGCAATTGAATAATCTTTTCCACTCCCAAATAAATGGCAGCAGCCAGTCCGATTAAAATCATTAAAATACCTAAAATGCCGAAAAAGTGCATCGGCCGCTTTACAAACCGCGAGATAAACATTACCGAGAGTAAATCGAGCGGACCGCGGATAAAACGTTCAATTCCGAACTTGGTTACGCCATATTTCCGTTCGCTGTGAACAACTACTTTTTCGCCAATATTATTGTACCCGGCCCATTTGGCCAAAACAGGAATGTACCTGTGCATTTCGCCATAAACTTCTATGCTTTTTATTACATTTTTCCGGTAAGCTTTCAGCCCGCAGTTCATGTCATGTAATTTTATGCCAGACATTCGCCGAACGGTCCAATTGTAAAATTTACTTGGCAGGTTTTTGGTCAGGATCGGATCGCGGCGTTTCTTTTTCCAACCCGAAACTAAATCGAAACCCTCTTCCTTTATCATCCTGAAAAGTTCGGGAATCTCATCAGGGCTGTCCTGCAAATCGGCATCCATGGTAATAACCACATCGCCTTGTGCTATATCAAACCCGCAATAAAGTGCAGCAGATTTTCCGTAGTTTCGTCTGAATTTTATCCCTTTAATGTTGGGGTTTTTTTGCTGAAGGTTTTCTATTACCTGCCAGGAATTGTCCTTACTTCCATCGTCAATCATAACAATTTCATAAGAATAATCATTTTGGTCCATTACCTTTTTAATCCAATCAACCAGTTCAGGTAATGATTCTTCCTCGTTAAATAAAGGGACAATTACGGAAATATCCATTCTTTAATATATTTCTTCTTCTGTATTATTCCGAAAAATCTTCCTGGGGTTTTTTCTGGGTAAAAATGGAAGTGATCAGAGAAATAACCAATCCAATAAGTGCCCCTCCGAATATTGCCATCACAAACATTATGGCTGGCTTCTGAAATCTTGTGGCTACATTAATAGCCATATCTAATTGTTCTTCAGGTACGTTGCCTTGTCTTACTATTTGTTCCTCAATGGAAAGCCTCAACTGTTCCTGCAACGAAGGATCAATAATCGCATAAAGTAAATAGGTGTAAAAGCCGGAAATAATGGACGCAAACACCATCGTAAGTACACCAATTCCCAGTGCCTGTCCATAAGTCATTACTTCGCCCAGCACTTTTCTGTAGCTGAGTTGCGCTATAATTACGCCGGCAATCATTACTCCATAACTAACCCATTGAGCCGATTTGGCGAACGTATTCCCGGTTGCATAATAAATAACGGAAACGAGTATCATAGCTATGCCCAGATACAGGCCATAAGTAAGTGATGATTTCCAGAGAGATACGGGTTTTTCTTCCATAACTATTTTTTTAATAAAGGTAAAGTTTGATGCAAATATATGTTTATTTGACCGTAAATTTGCCGGGAAATTAAAATTTTCTACTTTTGCACCCGGGTAAGTCCTGTGCGACCAGCTCCTGCTGAATTCCCCCAGGGTCGGAAGGCAGCAAGGGTAGGCGGTTGTAGCGGTGCGACACAGGTAGCTTACCCACTTTTTTTTTGAAAAAAATTAAGGCGATGAAAGATTGAAAAAAGTTTTGCAGAATTAAAAATTAATTCTTTTCTTTGCGCCGCTGTTTTCGAAAAGCAAACGTTCTGAAAGTGTTGAAAAAATAGGCCGAATTAGCTCAGTTGGTCAGAGCACGTTCCGCCGGTTGGCGGATCGGGGTCCTCAGTTGGTTGGTTGAAAACGACAAGTAGATTTGAAATATTGTAAATAAGCCGAATTAGCTCAGTTGGTCAGAGCACGTGATTTGTAATCTCGGGGTCCTCAGTTCGAATCTGAGATTCGGCTCAAAAAAAATCGGGGGGAGATACCGAAGCGGTCAAACGGGGTCCCGAGTACTCGGGATAAATCTGTTGGCAAAGCCGGTATTACATCCGGAAGTTCTTAAAAAATATCGGGGGGAGATACCGAAGCGGTCAAACGGGGCAGACTGTAAATCTGTTGGCAGTGCCTTCGGAGGTTCGAATCCTCCTCTCCCCAC
>NZ_JAWLCI010000050.1:0-40980 GCF_041687215.1 Mariniphaga sp. | reverse complement strand
TGTCCTGAACCAGTTCCTTGTCATATTTGAAAAAAGGGTCCAGCTATAAAGAGCTAAACCCTCGGTATTTTTAATTACACACTTTGTGAAACAGTGTCATTTTTTCTGGCACCCGTTGTTTGCGAATAACATCGAAGCCGAGTATGAAACTGACCTCAACAGCTAAGTACCCAGGAAAGTGCCAGGAGCACGCGTATGAAATTTTATAACTCTTAGCTGTTTTTATCACTACCTCCAATAACCGTGCATTTGTCATACTGACAAGTGCTCTCTTTTCTTTTGCTATATAAAATAAAAGTTATTGATTTTAAACAAAATATGGGCTTTAAAGGCTCATTTAACAGAAATTATTTACGTATGAAATAGTATCTATTCCTGTTTGCCCATGTTGTTCCTGCAATGGGGTGAACGGCTTTCATTTTTGATCTCCTTTTTTATCTTCAAAATATTATTGCGGATTTTTCTTTTTTTACACTACATGTCATGACGGCTCAAGACAGTCCTTCGTTCCGGGGTGCTTGCGATTTTCCGTCAGTCGGCTGACTGAAAAGGGAAACCGGGCGTGAACCCGCCGACCGCTTTTCACCAGGCTTCGCCCTGTAATTTGAGCAATTGTATGTCAGTAATTTATTTTTATAATCTATATTTTAATCCTACCGAAAGTGAAAATCCATAATGTTTTCTGGCGGTGTCGTCATAACGGTCAAAATAATCGGAATTAAAATAATTTGTCAAACTTTGCATATAGCTTAATGCAGAACAAAGAACAATGTTTTCTGACAAATCATTTTCAACACCAACCTCAATTAATCCTCCAAAATCGAATTTTGACACATAATCTTTATGTTTAGCTTTTACTAATATCGCTGGGATTATTCCTATTTTGGGAATGATTTTTATTTTGTTGCCCATTTCATATCCAATTTTTATTGGAATACTCAGATAGTCATATTTTATTTTTATTTTTTCATCTAACACATATACATTTTCATCTTCTACAGAAATTGGTTTATCATTGAATCCTTGTTGAGAATACAAAAAACCAATTCCTATTTGGTATCTGTTGGAAAAATTAAGGTCATATGTAACTCCACCGATAAATCCAGTTTTCATGCTAGAATTTTCAAGGTCTTCATTTGGTTTTACACTAGTGAAATTCAGTCCTGATTGGAAGCCAACAAAATGGTTTTGGCCTAAGGCAAATGTTGAAATTAAAATAAATAAAATAGATAGAAATTGTCTCATTATCTTTTGTTTTAAAATTCGCTACTACGTATTAGTATTTTATCAATCGTTCATGCAAAATAAATCAATACACGTTTTATTAAAACAATAACCAGCATAGATTTATTCTAAATTGGGTTAAAGTCATATTTTCTTTTTTCAATCTGACCGCTAACTTGGTTGTCCAGTCCCGCTATCCACCCCACCTTCATAAGCGGCTGTTGGATATGCGCAATTATTATTCTTCCCGGAAACTTCAATGATTTTTTGTTCGGTCACTTTGGTATTCATCCAGTTTAAATTTTAACGGAATAAAATTAGAAAACGATTTGACTTTAAACAAGTACCGGAATGAAGTTTTGGAAAAAAATCAGTACTGTAAGCAGCGCCGACATCCACGCCGTATTGTATGCCATGGTTGACGTAATGCAGGACGCATTGGCCAACGAACAAAATGTGCGTGTGGGCGAACTGGAAGACTACTTTTCCCCGCAATCGAAATGGATGCTATTCACGAACACATCCTTCCGTTGTCTGGCCACACCCCGGAAAACGATTTTCAGGAAGAAGAGCAGTTGGATAGGATTGCAAGGGGGATTTAGAGGCTAGCGGTTGGTGGTTTGAAATGGTGGAGGTTTAAGAAAATCCACCTGCAGAATTGTTAATTTTCCCCTAATTACCTGAATTGTGAGGCAGGGTAAAATAGAAAGTTGAGCCTTTATCCACTTCGCTTACCAACCAAATTCTACCCCCCAGCATGTCAATATAGGCCTTTGAAATGGCCAATCCAAGGCCTGCACCCTGCCTTGCCATTTTATCGGCAATATCAGCCTGAACAAAACGCTCAAAAATGGCTTCCTGCCTTTCTTTAGGTATGCCTATTCCGGTATCTTTCACATAAAACTCAAATTCATCTCCTCTTTTAGAATAACCAAATTCTACCGTTCCCGAATCGGTGTATTTTATGGCATTTTTAACGAGATTGGAAAGAATTCCATAAAACTTTTCTCTATCAGTTTTTACAATTGCTTCTTTTTCAGGCAATGCACAATTAAAGGAAAATTTGATTTTTTTATTATCAGCAACCAATTTTAAAGAATCGTAAACAAATTGTAACTGATTATTTATGTTTATTTCTGAAAAATAAATTTCAATTATACCTGATTCTATTTTGGAAATGCTCACTATATCATTTATAATATTAAGCATGCGGTCCCCACTTTTTTCGATAATCTGAATATACTTTTGTTTTTCTGCGCCAGTTAACTTCGGGTTTTTCAATAAGTTCGCAAATCCCAGAATGCCATTCATGGGTGTGCGTATTTCGTGACTCATATTTGCAAGAAAGGCAGATTTTAACCGGTTGCTTTCTTCTGCTTTATTCCTCAACGTAATTTGTTCTTGCTGATATATTTTCAAATTGGTGATGTCAGTAATGGTTCCCACATACCCAATTATCTGATTTTGATTGTCAAATTCGGGTACAGCCCGGCCCAATACCCATTTTACTGAGCCATCATGTAATAAAAACCGATATTCCGTTTCTGATACTCTTTTTTGCTCTGTGGCTAATTTCCAAACATTTTTAACCTGCTCAATGTCATTGGGGTGAACTGCTTTCATCCACCCATTTCCAAGTGCTTCATCCATTGTCAGGCCGGAAATATCGCACCATTTTGGGTTTACAAAAGTGGTATAGCCGTCGGCACGCGTGTGAAAAATACCGACGGGAGAAATATTTGTGAGTGTTTGATATTTAATTTCCTTCTGTTTAATTTCTTCTGAAGTTTTAATGGCATCATTTCTGGCAATTTCAAACTTCTGCCGGTAAGTTAATGGTTTAAATACATCTTTTATTTTGAAGTAACTGTGATTGAACTCCTTTGTATCGAAATATTTCAAATAAACAGAGAAGATAATGCTGTAAAAGACGGTAAAAAACCCTTTTGAAATTAAGCCTGATGTTACAATTGTACCTAAATTTTCATAATTCCAAAATGCAATAAATGAAAAGAAGATAGTGTCGAAACTCACTACCAACAGCATGGTTAAACAAATTTGCAAAAACAGGTTCGACAGAAATCTGGATGTAAATTCATAAATAACAATAATTAATAAGGCATCGAGAAAAAGTACAACTGTGCCTGTTAATAATACCCAGGCATTATTATCAAAAAGATTGGTTGAAACATTAAAGGGGTTGTAGGTTGATGATTCTTTAATATTCCAGCCAAAGGATTGAATGAGAAAGGACATGACAATATTTGCAATCAACAGGGCATAAATTATTTTTCGGGTTTCGCTTGCATCTTCTTTAATGTAAATGATTAAAACAGCAAAAAGGGTAGCCGTAAATAAAACCGATGAACCAGGCGAAACAAGCAGGTTTTTTGCTATTTCAACATAAACTGTGCTGGAAAGAAACACCTGCATAAACTGGAATAAACCCAAACATGCAAACAGGATTCCTATTCCCAGTTTTTTACGAAGGTGAAAAAGCAAAAGAATCAATAGGGAAACTAAAGTTCCTTGTGCAAGGAATATACTTATTTGATAATAGTTCATTTTTTAGACTTGAATTCAGCTCCTAATTTCAACTACATTAACATTCTTATTTCTCTCATTTTCATTATTCTAACCTACTGCAAACCTCTGTGGATAATTTTAAAAGGCTGAGCAAATGATTAAACAACAGCTAAGTTAACAAAACTCTTTTTTCAGAAAAGCTGTTTTCCGGCATTTTCAAAAATAAAATTCCACTTTCAATGGGAGGGGAAAATATTCAGCAGACGATTCGCGGCTGGCAGACTCTTGCTGAATTTCAAATTCAGTATATTAGCTCCAAAAATAAAAAACAAATATGGGCATTACCATTCATTACCAGGGAAAACTGAACCGGCCGGATTTGGCTAAAGAGTTTTGCGAAGAATTGGAGGATATTTCCAAAGCTATGGAATGGAAGTACAGCGAGATAACCGACGAACCGGATTCAAAACCGTTTCCGTTAAAAGGAGTAGTCATTTCGCCACATGAAAAGTCGGAACCGCTGGTTTTTACGTTCGACCCCGAAGGCAATTTGCGAAATGCATTTATGATGAGATTTGCGGACGAAGAGCCGGAATTAACCTGGTACAACCATACCAAAACACAGTTTGCGCCAGTTGATGTTCACATGGCAATAGTTAAACTTTTGAAATACCTTCAGCAAAAATATATGGACAATTTAGAGGTAATGGATGAAGGCAGTTATTGGGATACCGGTGATGAACAACTTTTAAAACAAAAAATTGATTTCCTCCATGCTAAAATGGGCGAACTGGCTGGACTTCTTAATACCATTGAAATTGAAAAAGAAGACACAGCAGAAACCCTCGCCAACAAAATGGAAAAGCTTATAAAAGAGAAAATGCAGGGCACTATCAACCGGATAAAAAGAAAAAAATAGCAGGTAAAAACTTATTTTTTCTTCCCCATTGCTGCCAGAATTAACCCGGCTACAAACACCACACCGCTAATAATTACAGGAGTCCAGTTGGCGCTGCTTACTGCAACATCAACTCCCAAAACGCTGAAACTCTCAGAATCCTGCATGGCTTGGTATCCAAAAAAAATGAGGCCGATAAGGCCAACCAATACTATTAAAAGACCAATATTTCTCATAACTATAAGATAAGATTTGTTTATTTCAACGAGATAATTCAAAACTTGTTTAGATTTTCTTCATATATTTTCAAAACCATACCTGGCTGCAAAACAGAATTTTCCTTTAAGCCATTCAGCAAACACAATGAATTTACCGTTGTTCTGTATCTTCTGGAAATATTCCATAATGAATCGCCGGACCTGACAATGTATTTTTCAGGTACAGATTCATTGACTGAGTAACCAGTAATTATTTGGTCACGGCTAAGTTCAGTCAGATTATACTTTTTTGCCACTTCTTTTCTGACCACCGCATTTTCAAAATCGAAAACCAGTTCCGGATCAAATGGTTTGTTTCCTTCCCTTATTTCAAAATGCAGGTGGTTTGTTGTGGCCCGGCCTGTGCTTCCGGCCAAACCAACCGGCTGGCCTTTCTCCACAAAATCGTCCACATCAACCAAAAAATCAGAAAGGTGGGAATAACTTGTTTCCAGACTGTTTCCGTGGTCAACTGCCACCATATTGCCGTAACCATAATGGTATTTTGCGCGGGTAACTTTGCCGGAAAAAGCGGCAAAAATGGTATCGCCCCTGTTCATTTTAATATCTGTGCCGGAATGCATTCTGCCGTTTCGCGGTCCAAACCTGCTAATAACCTTTCCATTGGAGGGTAAAAAAAATCCGCTAAGTAGTTTTCCTGTTGAAATGTGCGACTGATAAAGTATTTGTCCGGGAAGTATTTCAGTTTCGGGCGATGCAAACCGCAGCGAATCATATCCGGCTAAGGTAAATGGCATTTCAAAACCTGGAATCACTACAAGCGAATCGGTATTGATATATTGTGCCTTCAAACTAAAAGTACTGAATAGAAGAAAAACTGTTCCTGTTATTAACCTTCGCATACAATAAAAAAGAAAATTAAACAATTCTTTTCAAATGATGAAGCAATGCTGGTAAAACAAATTATCATTATTTTACTGTTCCGGTTCTGCATCAAACCGTTCGATGAAATCGGTTGAAAGCACCCTGAATTCCGTACGGCGATTAATCGCCCGCGCAATTTCCTGTTGTTCTTCCGGTAAATTCAGAATAAATTCTTCGGTGAGTTCATCATTTCTGTTGAGAAAATCGTATTGACGGGCCAGTGCACGGGTAACGGTTTTTGGCCAGGTTTCGCCATAACCTTTTGCCACAAGCCGCTGCGGACTAATTCCTTTTTCTATGAGGTAATCCACCACACTTTGTGCTCGTTTTTGCGAAAGGTCGAAGTTAAACTGGTCGCTTCCCACGTGGTCGGTGTGCGACATGATTTCGATGGTTATTGTGGGATTCAGCATGAGTGTGGTAACCAGCGTATCGAGTGAGGTTTTTGATTCGGGCAGCAATTCCCAGCTTCCGAATTCGTAATTGATGTTTTCCAGATTTACCGGAGCATCGGTGGGAGTGAGGTAAAGTTCAAACCTGAAATCCTTGCTGTCTTCTAACCCAATGGTATTTGCCGAAGCTTTGTCGCGCAGGTAGCCGTCTTTAAACGCGGCAAATACGTATTCTGTTTCAGGTTTTAAAGTCATCTGGAATTTTCCGTTTTGGGTGCGTAACCTGAGGCTGGTGCCGTCAGTGCCAATTATCCGAACATTTGCCCCGTCAATTCTTGAGCCGTTTTCTTTATCGAAAACTTCGCCTTCTACCCTGAAAATTTTTGGGGGAACCACAAATTCATAAAGATCGTCGCTCCTTGAACCTTTCCGGTTCGAAGAAAACATGCCTTTGTTTTCTCCTTCAACGTATGCAATTCCGAAATCGTCGGACGGAGAATTCACCGGATACCCCATATTTTCAATGGTCCAGTTGCCATCGTCATCTTCAACCGCTTTAAAAATATCGAGGCCTCCCATTCCCATGTGGTAATTCGATGAAAAATAAAGTTCTCCATTATCTCTGATGAATGGAAACATTTCATCTCCGGGGGTATTAATAGGTTCGCCCAGATTTTCCGGTTCAACAAATGTGCCGCCGCTCTTTTCGGCTCGCCAGATGTCTTTTCCGCCCATTCCGCCCGGCATGTCCGAAACAAAATAAAGCACCGAACCATCGGCACTTAACGAGGGGTGTGCAGCAATCAGGCTGTCGCCAACCACCTGCAATTTAATGGGCTCAGACCATGAACCACGTGATTGCGAAGTGGAATAAAGTTCTGCACCCAATGATTGTGCTTTATCGTACCTGCTGCGGGTAAAAATCATTTGTTCACCGGTGGAGGAAAGCGTTGCTGCGCCATCTTCATCACTTGAATTGATAATCAGGTTTTCATCGAGCAACTGAGGCTGTTCCCATTTTTGGCGCTGCACACTAAATGTTGCCCTGAACAAATCGGTATAATCCTGGCCGGTAATCATACTTTTTCGTTTGCCGGTTGCTGCCTGCCTTGAGGAGGTAAAAATAACTTCATTGTCCCGGCCACCAACAAAAACAGGTGAGTAGTCGCTTTCACGCGAATTAATTTCTTTAATGGGATTAATAATGTGCCGCGAAGGATTTTCAATCCACTCCTGGGTTTTGCGTATGGCCTCCAAACCTGCCCGTGCTCTTTCGTCGCCCGGAATGGAATCAAGAAAAATGCGGTATGTTTCTATGGCGTCTTCGTATTTTTGGGTGAACCGAAGCATTTCGGCCAAATGAAAAAGTGCTTCCGGATTTTCGTATCCCCTGCGAATTGCATTTTGGTAATACAATGCAGCCCGCTCGTAATCGCCAATGTAATGGTAACATTCGGCAATGGCATAAGCATATTCTCTTCGTTTTAACCGGTCTTTTTCTTTTCGGCTTGCTTTGCGATATTTTTCAATGGCTTTGTAATATTCTCCAATCTCATGAGACAGTAATGCATCGCGGCCTAACCTGCCTGCACCACACGACGCCAAAAAAACAGCAATTATTAAAAAAATGATTAACCTGACGTATTTATTCATTCCCATTTCAACTTTCGGAAAGTAAAAGTAAATTATTTTTTTTATTGGCTGTAAAAATAACGGCTTTATGGCATTTTAAGTATAATAACAAAAAAAAGAGGCTCGCCGTAATTGACGAGCCCCTTTTTAGTTGAGATTAAAATAGTACTAATTATCTGACAAAGAGTAATTCGCGATATTTTGGAAGTGGCCAGAGTTCATTGTCAACAATCAGCTCCAGTTTGTCAATATGGTAACGGATGTCTGAAAGATACGGACGAACCGTTTCGTCGTAAGCTTTTGCTTTTTCAATAACCTCTTCAATCACATTAGCTCTTTTTCTGGCTTCAATCATCTCTTTTCTTTTGGCTTTGATGGCCGAAATATGACCGCCAATTTCACGAATGAGGTCCAAACGGGCACCGGCCAGCTTTTCAAACTCATCGGCAGGAAATACTTCCTTAATGTTTTTAACATTTGTCAGAAGTGTAGTCTGGTATTCAACTGCCGTTGGTACAATATGATTAATGGCAAGGTCTCCCAAAACTCGTGCTTCAATCTGAATTTTCATGATGAATTTTTCATATTCTACTTCCACCCTTCCGTGCAGTTCTGACTGATTAAGAATTCCCATTCGTTCAAACATTTCAATAACATCGGGCCGTGCATAAACAGAAAGAGCTTCAGGTACACTGTTTACGTTGGTTAACCCCCGTTTTGCAGCTTCTTCAACCCACGCGGCACTATAGCCGTCGCCATTAAAGCGGATGGGTTTTGATGCGATAATCAAATCTTTTAGCACCTGGAAGATGGCTTCATCTTTTTTGGTTCCTTTTTCAATTAATTCATCAACTTCAGTTTTAAACTTCATAAGTTGGTTGGCCACAACAGTATTCAAGGCAATTAATGCCGAAGCGCAGTTTGCCGATGAACCAACAGCACGAAATTCGAACCGGTTGCCGGTGAAAGCAAAAGGCGAAGTACGGTTCCGGTCGGTGCTGTCGAGAATAATTTCGGGAATTCGTCCGATGTTTAATTTAAGAGCAGTTTTTTCATCGGGTGTCATTTTACGGTCAACTACTGATTCTTCCATTAAGTCGAGCATTTTGGTAACTTCTGTGCCTAAAAATGCTGAAATAATTGATGGCGGAGCTTCGTTTGCGCCCAGCCTGTGCTGGTTTCCTGCATGGTAAATACTTGCGCGCAGTAAATCCTGGTTATCGTAAACTGCTTTTAACGTGTTAATTACAAATGTGAGGAACAACAGGTTCGATTTCGGATTTTTCCCGGGTGAATAAAGGTTTACACCAGTGTTGGTTGACAGCGACCAGTTATTGTGCTTACCGGAACCATTAATTCCTGCAAAGGGTTTTTCGTGGTAAAGTATGCGGAATTTATGCCTGCGGGCAATTTTCAGCATAATATCCATTATTAACTGGTTGTGGTCGTTGGCCAGGTTGGCTTCTTCATAAATGGGCGCCAATTCAAACTGGTTTGGTGCAACCTCATTGTGGCGGGTTTTTACCGGAATTCCCAATTTGTAAGCTTCGTTTTCCACATCCTGCATAAACCGGTTAACGCGGGTTGGTATAGAAGAAAAATAGTGGTCATCCAACTGCTGGTCTTTTGATGAGGCATGTCCCATTAAAGTTCTGCCGGTAAGCATCAGGTCGGGGCGGGCCATAAATAGTGCTTCGTCAATCAAAAAATATTCCTGTTCCCATCCCAGATTGGCTTTAACAGAACTTACATTTTTATCGAAATACTGACAAACAGCCGTTGCCGCTTTGTCAACAGAATGTAATGCTCTTAAAAGCGGGGTTTTATAGTCAAGTGCTTCACCTGTGTACGAAATAAATACAGTAGGAATGGTTAAGGTAGTTTCGCTAATAAATGCAGGCGAAGTGGGGTCCCATGCTGTATAACCACGGGCTTCAAAAGTTTGCCTGATTCCTCCGCTTGGGAAAGAAGAAGCATCGGGTTCCTGCTGTGCAAGCAATGTCCCTGAAAATCCTTCAATAACGCCACCTTTTTCGCTGTGATCGATAAATGCATCATGCTTTTCTGCCGTTGAATCAGTAAGCGGCTGAAACCAGTGAGTGTAGTGCGTTGCACCATTTTCAAGTGCCCACGATTTCATTCCCTGAGCAACCTGATTGGCCATTTTTCTGTCGATGGTCGTTCCGTTATCAATGGCATCCATTACGGCAGTAAATGCCTCTTTTGAAAGGTATTTTTTCATTTTGGGCTGATCGAATACCAATTTTCCATAATAGTCGGATACCAGGTTGTCCTCTCTTATGAAATCTTTGGGTTCGCGGTTAAGAACTTCTTCCAATGCTTTTAATCTGAATTGTGCCATAGCTAAAAATTTTAAAAATTATTTCTGAACCAAAAATAGATGTTTTTTACACTCGACCTATGAAAAAGTGGGGTAATTTTTTTAAAATGTTGATATTTTTTTAACAAACCTATAAAAAAAGTAGGTGTTTTTACAAATAATTTAAAAAATTCGATTTTAAGGTATGAATTTTAAAGGGTGGTTTTGGTTCTTTAAAATATTTGCAGAGGAATAAAATGAACAGGCAAAACAAAATTGTTACATGAATTGTAATATTCAACTGTTAGTTCTGTCTAATTTTTATCGTAATAAAAATCCTTATTTATTTGAAATGATTATTTTCACCATCTAAATTTTATAAGAAGAGATGAGAACAAACAGACGAAATTTTATTAAAACAACCGGAGTGGCGGCGGCTGGAGGTATTTTATTGCCTCCATTTTTGCAGTCATTCCAAAATGTTCAAATATCAGGAAACGTGAAAAGTTATTTAAACCATTTTGAAATTACAGCCGAAATGCTGCAACAAGTAATTGCTGCAGCTATGAGTAAAGGCGGCGATTATGCCGATTTGTTTTTTGAACACAAAAAATCAAACAGTTTGGGGCTGGAAGACGGAAAAGTAAACCGTGCTTTTTCCAACATTGGTTTTGGTGTGGGAATCAGGGTTCTTAAAGGCGACCAGACCGGTTTTGCCTATTCAGAAACCATAACAATGGATGCCATGCTGAATGCTGCAAAAATGGCTGCCAATATTGCGAATAGCAGCAACAGTTTTACTCCGGCAGAAATAAATGAAAAACTACCTGCCAGTTATTACAATATTTCCCGCAAATGGGAGGAAGTTTCTGTAGAAGACAAAGTTCCGTTTGTTCAGAAAATTAACGATAAGGTTTTTTCACTCGATGAAAAAGTAATTAAGGTGAATGCCTTTATGAGTGATGAAACTTCTTATGTTTTGTTTTACAATTCGGAAGGCCGGCTAACATACGACTACCGCCCGATGATTAGTTTTGGAGCGGTTTGCATTATGCAGAAAGACGGGAAAATTGAAAATGCTTATTCTGCCCGATCGTTCAGGAAAGGTTTTGAATGGCTTTCTGAAGAGCTGGTGGATGAGCTGGCAAATGAAGCTGTAGATCGCACCAATTTGCTTTTTGAAGCTACCAAACCCAAAGCCGGTGAAATGCCTGTTGTAATGGGCGCCGGCGGTTCCGGAATTTTGCTGCACGAGGCCATTGGCCACACGTTTGAGGCCGATTTTAATCGCAAAGGAACTTCCATTTTCAGCGATAAAATGGGCAAAAAAGTGGCCGAAAGTTTTGTCAACATTATCGACGATGGAACGCTGGAAAACAACCGCGGCTCCATTAATGTTGACGATGAAGGTAACGATGTTCAAAAGACATATTTGGTTAAGGATGGTGTGCTGAACAGTTATATTCACGACCGCATCAGCTCAAAATATTATGGAGTTGAACCCACCGGAAACGGAAGGCGCGAATCGTTCCGAAGTATTCCGCTTCCACGTATGCGGGCTACTTACATGGAAACCGGGCCTCATTCAAAGGATGACATCATTTCCAATGTGGACTACGGAGTTTACGTGGACAATTTCAGTAATGGCGAAGTAAAAATCGGCGCCGGCGATTTTACCTTTTTTGTAAAATCGGGGTACCTTATTGAAAAAGGAAAACTGACTCAACCCATTAAGGACATTAATATTATTGGTAACGGACCGCAGGCGCTGGCCGATATTACCATGGTAGCCAACGATTATTTGATTGACAACGGAACCTGGACCTGCGGAAAGGACGGCCAATCGGTGCCGGTTACCTGCGGTCTGCCTACCGTTTTGGTGAAAAAACTAACCGTTGGTGGCTCAGTTTAATTGATGTGTAATCCAAAAGATTTTCGAAAATGACAAAACAGGAAAAATATAACCTGGCCAAATGGGCCATGAACCATGCCCTGGAAAACGGGGCTCAGCATGCAAGCGTTTCCATTTCAAACAGTCGCAGCAGCAGTGTTGAAGTGCGAGAAGAAAAGATAGACAAATTGGAACAGGCAATTCAAAGCAATCTTTCCATACGGCTTTTTGTGGATAACCGCTATTCGGCTCATTCTACCAACCGATTGAAAAAGGAAGAACTGGAACGGTTTATTGAAGAAGCCATTGCAGGTACTCGTTATCTTTCTGAAGATGAATTCAGAACATTGCCCAATCCGGATCTTTATTACAAAGGCGGCGGGCAGGATTTGAATACTTTAGATAATAGTTTTGATACCCACGATCCGCAGGAAAAAATAAATCTTGCTTTTCAGGCTGAAAAAGAAGTATTAGGAAAGGATGACCGGATTATTTCAGTTTCTGCAAGTTATTACGACGGCCTGAACGAACGGGTAATGGTTACCAGCAATGGTTTTGAAGGCGACACATCCAATTCATATTACGGTCTGAATGCGCAGGTTTCAGTGAAAGGTGGCGACGCCCGGCCCGAATCTTACTGGAGCGAATCGGCCATTTTTTACGACAAATTGAAAAAAACGGAAATTGGTGAAAAAGCCCTCGAACGTGCGCTGAAAAAAATCGGACAGAAAAAACTGGAATCGGGTAAAATGGCAATAGTTGTTGAAAACCGCACGGTTTCCCGCTTATTTAGCCCGCTAATTTCGGCACTGAACGGTTCGGCCATTCAACAGAAAAATTCATTCCTGATTGATAAACTGGGAGAGAAAGTATTTTCAGAAAAACTTTCGGTAACCGATGATCCGTTTATAATAGCAGGCCGTGGCAGCAGATTGTTCGATAGCGAAGGGCTGGCCACAAAAAAACGTCCGGTTTTTGAAAACGGGGTATTGAAAAATTATTTTATCGATACCTATTATGGCAAAAAGCTGGAAATGGAACCAACATCAGGCAGCAACACCAACCTGGTTTTTAAGTTGGGAGATAAAAATCTGGACGGGTTGGTTGCCACAGTTGACCGCGGCATTTTAGTTACAGGCTTTAACGGGGGAAACAGTAACGGTTCTACCGGCGATTTTTCTTACGGCATTGAAGGTTTTCTTATTGAAAAAGGGAAACTGGTTCAGCCGGTTTCAGAAATGAACATTACCGGAAATATGAAAGAACTTTGGTCCAACATCGGAGAAATTGGGAACGATGTAAATGAAAATTCTTCATGGCTGACCCCGTCAATTCTTTTCGAAGGAATTGATTTCAGCGGTGCATAAAAAACAGATTATAAATAAATTAAGAGAGCTGGAAGCAAAATGTTTCCGGCTTTTTTATTTTCTGAAAGCAAAAAATTTTAATTTTTTTCACATCAACTGTAACTTTTCAGCGAGTTCGCAGTCTTGTTAAAAAGCTATTTTAAACAGAAAACAAAACAATTTTAACATGAAAACAATTCAACTGCTTGTAACAGGTGCGGTTTTGCTATTATTGGCAACAACAAGTTGTACCGATGATTTTATTATTCGGGGAAATGGAATTTCTGCCAGCGAGGTGCGGCTGACTCCTGCATTTTCCGCTGTAAGTTCTGAAGGAAATTTCGATGTTCACATTTCACCAGGATCTGAATTTGATGTAGTGGTTCATGCCGAATCAAATCTTCTGCCGTATATCGAAACCGATGTGCGGGGCAACAATTTAAAAATCCATACCCGGGGATTAACGAGTTTGCGAAACCGTTTACCCATTGAAATTTTTGTTACAGTTCCTTATATCGACGGAATTGTACAAAGTGGTTCGGGAAGTATTACAACCGGCTATTTCGAGGGTGAGGAATTTAGTTTTGTGGTTTCCGGTTCCGGTTCCATAGAAACTTCGGTAGAAGCCCTTTCGGTTGACGCAGTAGTATCCGGTTCGGGGCTTTTGTACGTGTCCGGATATTCGCGGTTTGCCGATATGATAGTTAGCGGTTCGGGCGAAATTGATGCCTGGGATATGGAAGTTCGGGATTGCGATGCCAGGGTTTCCGGTTCCGGAGAAGTGTGGATTTACGTGGAACGTCGGTTGAAAGCCGTCATTTCAGGTAGCGGAAATGTATTTTACGGAGGAAACCCGGTTGTGGAATCACAAGTTTCGGGTTCAGGAAGTGTAATTCATAAAAATTAGGTAAATTAGACCCAAAAACATGCATTTCATGAAACGGATATTGTTTTTGGCAGTTTTTATATTTGCCATTTCAGGGGTAAATGGCCAGGGTTTTAAACAAGCGGCTGGTATTCGTGCAGGTTGGATAAACCCGGGAATAGAATACCGTTACTACACCAGCGAAATGCACTCGTTAAGGGCTCTGCTTTCCGTCCGCGACCGCGGTGTTAAGTTACATGCTTTAACCGAATTTTACCAATACGACTTATTTCCGTTTTCTTATCAACTGGTGTTTTTTTACGGCGCCGGTGTTCATTTTGGATTCGAAAGTTGGGATGAAACTGTTGTTGAGTTAAACCGGATTTACCCGGAAACAAAATCATCAATTGTAGCCGGATTGGACGGATTGATTGGTGTTGAGTACCTTTTTTACGAAGCACCCGTAAAAATCGGCCTTGAAGCAAAACCTTTCTTCGATGTATTTGGCAGACACGGTTTCGATGTCCGTTTGCTCGATTTTGCACTTACAGTCAAGTACCTGTTTTAACCCTCTTTTTTTATTGGAACAAAAACAGAAACATTAAATTTTTTATTAATTTTTTAGCTATGAGAAGATTAACAATGCTTTTTGCGTTGGTATTGGTAACTGTATTTACCTTCGCACAAGACGATTACAAGAGTAATGAAATTCAAACTTTATTTTCTAACCAGCAAAGTTTAGGCTTTTATGGTAGCTTTTCTTTCGGATATTCTCAAATCGACGGAAAAGATGCTTTGGTTTCAGGGGGCCGGGCAGCGCTTATTTTTAACCACTCCACCGCCGTTGGTCTTGCCGGTTACGGGTTTGTAAACGATTTGGAAAATTACGGTTGGATGAATGAAAACGAAATAAGGTATTCACTAGCCGGAGGTTATGGCGGAATTTTCATTGAACCCATTTTAGGCGGTTTAAAGCCGGTGCATATCACTTTCCCGGTATTATTTGGTGTTGGTGGAGCAGGTTTGGTAAAACATTACGCTCCCGGTTTTTGGGATCATCCCTATTACGATTCAGCAGAAGGCGATTTCTTTTTTATTATTGAACCGGCTGTTGAACTGGAGTTTAACCTGGCCCGTTTTTTCCGGACAGCGGCAACTCTGAGTTATCGTTACACTTCAGATATTGATTTGTTGGGGATGGATGAAAATATTTTGAACGGTTTGCATTTTGGGCTGACTTTTAAATTTGGAAAGTTTTGAAAATAAAAAACCCGTGGTGCAATTTATTTTACCACGGGTTTTTTATGATTGAAATTACGATTAATAAAAATCTACATAATCGGCAGATTTTAAGAATTCAAGACTTTTTTCGCAGCTAACTATTGGCTCAAAGTTGTATTGTTCAACTTCTACAACACCATATTGTGCACCTGATTGCTGACGGGCGGCAAACATGCTTTCAAAATCCATCATTCCGCTGGCGCCCAGTTCTTCCTTATCTTTAATGTGCCATACTTCAAATCTGCCGGGGTAGCGATCGAAATAATCCAGCGGGTCTTTTCCGCCTTCAACAATCCAGTAAAGATCCAACTGGAACATTACTTTTTGCGGGTCGGTAAGTTCCAGCATCCAGTCGTAAACCGGTTTGCCTTCGAGTTCAGTTGTAAATTCTTTGGCGTGGTTGTGGTATCCAAAACGAATGCCTCTTGCATTGCATTTTTCGCCAATTAAATTAAAATATTCGCAGGTACGTTTCAGCCCTTCGAGGCTATTATAGCCAGTTTGGCCCATCGAAGGTTTTACAATCCATGTAACTCCGGCTGTCGCATGGGCCTCAATGCATTCGTCCCACCATGCCATTGTTTCATCCCAGTTTGCCGAGTCGGGCAAATGTCGCCCGGTATGAGAGCCAAGAAACTGTAAACCATTGGTTTCACAAAGTTCTTTAAATTCAGCTGGAGACATGCCGTAAAATTTGCCATCGCCATATCCGGCAGCTTCTACAAACTTGTAGCCCATTTCGCCCACTTTTGCTACGGTGCCGGGAACATCTGTTTTCATGTCGTCGCGAACAGAGTAAAGTTGCAGCCCGATAAATTTTTCTTTGGGAGCAGGATTGCAACCCACGAAAGCCTGGGCCATAAATGCCACTACTCCTGCAATAAATAAATACTTGATTGTCATTTTTTTAATCATCATTTTATGGTTTTTATGGTATATCCTGTGAATTTCAGGTTCCAAATTTATAGATTTCTTTGTGTAATCTGAACATTTTGAATGAAATTCACTTAAAAATATTTTACTTTGGATTAAAATTTCACCTTGAAGAAGTATGGATACCACTGAAATTCTCATTAAAATCCGAAAAATTGTTCGTTCAATCAATCTCGAATCGAAAAAGATTGAAAAGGAATACGGGGTGAGTATTCCCCAGGTTTTGTGCCTCCATTATTTGCGCGATGCAGAAAATTTCCAGGCAGGGCAGGGTGATATCCGAAAATTCATGAACCTGAATGCAAGTACAACCAGTGGAATTATTAACCGGCTGGAAACAAAAGGATTAATTGCCCGGCTGCCAAAATCGGGTGATAAACGGGTGGTAACCATCGCACTGACTTCCAAAGGCGATAAACTTATGGAAAATATGCCTTCGTTGCTGCATGAGAAACTGGCAGAAAAACTGGAAAAACTGGATGGAAATACACTTTTGCAAGTTCAGAACAGTCTTGAATTGCTGGTGAGTTTACTTGAGATTGATGAAGTGGATGCTTTTCCTTTAATTTCGAGCGATGATTTGCTGGAAGGAAAAAACACTCCCTTGGCTTGAATATATTTTCTGTAAAAACAAAAACAGATTAAGTCTGTGTTAAACCCCTGTTATTCCTTATTCAAATATTGTTGTATATATAAATGATATTCAGTTTAATGTAAAGGTTTTGCTGAATATTAGGATGCCAAAAATCATTGGTCACCTAAATAATATTCACTACTTTTGTTCGCATAGAAACTATTATTATGGAAATATTTAATGATGCGCAACAGGAGATTGCCAAACGAATCAGGCCCGAAAGTAATATTTCGAACTGGAAGGACTGGAAATGGCAGTTAAAAAACTCAGTAAAAACCATTGAGAAATTTGAATTGCTTACGGGCATTCAATTCCCGGAAGAAGATAAAAAACTGATGAAAGATACATTGGACAGGTTTCCGCTGTCGATAACACCTTACTATCTTTCATTAATTGATACTGATAATTACAAAAACGATCCGGTTTTTAAACAGGCGTTTGCCAATATAAGCGAGTTAACGGTTTTAAAAACCGATATGAAAGATCCCCTTTCGGAAGATACCGACAGTCCGGTGGAAGGAATTACCCACCGCTATCCCGACAGGGTTTTGTTTCATGTAAGTAATGTTTGTTCCATGTATTGCCGGCATTGCACGCGCAAAAGGAAAGTGGGTGATGTGGACTCCATTCCCTCCAAAGAACAGTTGCTGAAAGGGATTGAATACATTAAAAATACACCACAGGTGCGCGATGTGCTGCTTTCAGGCGGCGACCCGTTTATGCTTTCCGACAGTTACCTCGACTGGCTGCTTTCGGAAATTACTGCCATTCCGCATGTGGAAGTGGTACGGATTGGAACCCGCATGCCGGTGGTTTTACCGTACCGGATTACAAATGATTTAATTGATGTACTGAAAAAATATCAACCACTTTGGATTAACACACATTTTAATCATCCGCGCGAAATTACGGCCTCCTCTCGTGAAGCGCTGGCGAAACTGGCCAATGCCGGTTTTCCGCTCGGAAACCAGTCGGTATTGCTGGCCGATGTAAACGACTGCCCGCGAATTATGAAAAATCTGGTGCATAAACTGGTGCAAAACCGGGTAAGGCCCTATTATTTATATCAGTGCGATTTATCGGAAGGTTTGGCGCATTTCAGAACACCGGTAGGCAAGGGGATTGAAATTATGGAAAGTCTTATCGGGCACACTTCCGGTTTTGCCGTTCCAACGTATGTAATTGATGCACCGGGGGGTGGCGGAAAAATTCCGGTAATGCCCAACTACATCATTTCGTGGTCAACCAACAAAGTGGTACTGCGTAACTACGAAGGAATTATTACCACATACAAAGAACCCGAAAGTTACGAATCGAAATTTTGCGACCGCAACTGCGAAGAGTGTAACCTCGATTTGCAACTGCAGGAAGCCGACGAACAAAAAGGTATTGGAATTGAAAAGTTGTTATCGGATTACGATGAGGCCATTTCGCTGGTCCCTGATAACAATGAACGATATAACAGAAGGGATTTAAATGGCGGATAAAATTGAGAAAATAGGAAATTCAACTATACAATACGGAAAATTGAACAACCGGATTTACCTGCAAAAACTGGACAGGAATGACATGCCCCGGATTTTAGGGGAACTTGAAAAACTTGCCCGAAGTGCAGGTTACACCAAAATTTTTACGAAAATTCAGGTGGATGTGCTGCCTGAATTTATTTCGAACGGATATAAGGTAGAAGGTTATATTCCCCGGTTTTTCAAAGGCCAAACCGATTGTGTTTTGGCTTCCAGATTCTTTGATGAAACCCGCGAAAAAACCCCGGAGAATCTGCTTAAAACTTTTTCGGAACTTTTTTATTCGATTAACGGAGATGCAAAGCTGAATGGTCTCGGAAACTTTAAAATGCTGAAATTAGACGAAACACATGCGGATTCAGTAACCGAAGTTTTCAAACAGGTTTTCGAAACGTATCCGTTTCCGGTTCATAATCCTGAATACATTAGGGAAACTATGCAAAACCTTGATGCGGTTTATTTCGGGGTTTGGGACAATGGAAAGCTAATTGGCGTTTCAACTGCCGAAACCGATTTTGAAAATGAAAATGCCGAAATGACCGATTTTGCCGTTTTACCTGAATACCGCGGGAAAAAGCTGGCACAACACCTTCTGGCATTCATGGAAAAAGAAATGAAAACTGCCGGAATAAAAACGGCATACACTATTGCCCGCCTGGCTGAACCCGGGATGAATAAAACTTTTCTGAATGCCGGATATAAATACAGCGGCACCCTGGTAAACAATACCAACATTGCAGGAAGTATCGAAAGTATGAACATCTTTTATAAACACTTATAATTATGCATTTGGGAAAACTTTGTAAATATGCCGGAAAGTGCTCCGTTTATCAAAACGAAAATAATGAAGTAAAAAAGCCCATATTCCTTGTGAGGAATGTGTTTTGCAACCGGGGAGCCAAAGGATGGACCAATTGCAAACGTTTTCAGCTTTATGAAACGGGACAGCCGGTACCAGACGACTTAACACCCAACGGATAAATTTTTGATTGGAAGGAAAAATATGACTGAAAACAGAGAAATTACTGAAAAAAAAATTGTTGAATATTTAAATGAAAACGGACCAAGTTTTTTGGGCGAAGTAGTGAAAGAGTTGAAATTATCATACTCAAAAGGATTGGAGCTTGTTAACCGACTTATTCATAAGGGAGAAATCAGGCATTCAGATCCACCACTTCAATTCGAAATAAATTCAGATTCAAAATAAATCCATGCACTGGATAGATTACGCAATTTTTGGACTTTACCTGGCAGCAATGCTGGGTATTGGTTTTTATTTTATGCGTAAAAACAAGTCGGCTGACGATTATTTTGTTGGCGGACGGAAAATGAGTTCATTTCATATTGGTTTGTCGGTTGTGGCTACCGATGTGGGCGGCGGGTTTTCTATCGGATTAGGCGGCCTGGGATTTATAATGGGACTTTCGGGAACCTGGCTGCTTTTTACGGGGTTAATCGGGGCCTGGCTCAGCGCGGTGCTGCTCATTCCCAAAGTTTCAAAAATGGCGGCACAGCATAACTTTCTTTCGTTTCCGCAATTTTTGAAACAACTCTACAACCCCAGAGTGGCACTCATGGCCGGAATCATTTCTGCCATTGGTTACCTGGGTTTTACCAGCTCTCAAATTCTGGCCGGGGCCAAACTGGCTTCAGCAACTTTTCCCAATATTTCCATGCAAAATGCACTGATACTGATGGGTGCCATTGCCGTTTTTTACACAGCCATTGGCGGAATAAAAGCTGTAATTTACACCGATACCTACCAATGGATTTTGCTAATGGGCGGGCTGGTTTTTGTTGGTTTGCCGGTTGCTTATTTCGGCGTAGGTGGTATGGAAGCATTAAGGGCAACTCTTCCGGCTAATTTTTTCGACTTAACAGCCATTTCCTGGCAGCAAATTGTAAACTGGTTTATTACCATTGTTCCCATTTGGTTTATCGGAATGACACTTTACCAGCGAATTTACGCAGCCGGTGACAGGAAAACTGCACAGCGGGCCTGGTTTGTAGCCGGATTGTTCGAATATCCGGTAATGGCATTTACTGGTGTAATTCTCGGTTTGTTTGCCAAAGTGGCTTTCGAGACCGGAATCATTGGAGCAGGCATGGAGGGAACATTCGACCCCGAAATGGGTTTGCCACTTTTACTGCGCAACATTCTTCCCATCGGACTCACTGGTTTAATACTGTCAGCCTATTTTTCAGCCATCATGTCCACAGCCGATAGTTGTTTGATGGCAGCCTCCGGTAATCTCATAACCGATATTTTTAATATGCACAATTCGGGAAAAATTATGCTTCTTTCGCAGGGAACCACTTTGTTTCTTGGTGTTACTGCGCTTTTGGTAGCCTGGAAAGTTCCCAATGTACTGGAACTCATGCTGCATTCTTATTCGTTTATGGTTTCGGGGTTGTTTATCCCGGTGCTGGCTGGTATTTTTCTGAAAACCAGAAGTTCCCGCGGAGCTTTTTGGGCAATGATTGTGGGCGGAACTACAACATTGTCGCTTATCCTCAGCGGATTGGATCTTCCGTTTGAGCTGGATGCCAATATTTACGGTATTTCACTGGCAGTTCTGACCTATTCGCTTTTTCATTTTTCAGAAATAAAACCTCAAATTCTGCACGCCAAAAAAACCGACTGAAAATCGGTATAAAAGTCTATTTTTGTGGCCAGTTTTTTTACCCATGAAGAATAAAGAATTACTGGCTTACTTTACTGCACTCGGAGCAGCCTTTTTCTGGGGCTTTTCGTTTGTATGGTTCAAAATTGCATTTCTGGCTTACAAACCAATCACTGTGGTTTTATTCCGGCTAATCATTTCTGCGGTACTTATTCTCGTTATTGCCTGGGCGTTAAAGCGGCTGCAAAAACCTACCAAACAAGATTTCAGGTTATTTTTTCTGATGGCCTTTTTCGAGCCGTTTCTCTATTTTCTGGGCGAAAGTTACGGGTTAACTTATGTTTCTTCAACGGTTGCTTCTGTCATTGTGGGCACCATTCCGCTTTTATCACCCATTGCAGCCTGGTACTTTTTTCGCGAAAAAGTAACCTGGAAAAATATTGCGGGGTTTGTGCTTTCATTTATGGGTGTGGCACTAGTTGTTCTTGACAATTCTTTCCGTTTCGATGCTGCACCCATTGGAGTGGGCCTTGAGTTTTTAGCAGTTTTTGCAGCCATTGGTTATTCCATTGTTTTGCGCCACGTGGTAGCGCGTTACAACACACTAACTATTATTGCTTACCAAAATATTATTGGCATTTTTTTGTTTTTACCCATTTGGCTGGTGGTTGACATGAATGATTTTATAGCCACGCCGTTTCATCCGCAGGCTTTCCGGGCCATTATTTTGCTTGCTGTATTTGCATCTACGCTGGCCTTTGTGTTTTTCACCCAAAGCATCCGGCAAATTGGGGTGAACCGCTCCAATACGTTTGTGAATCTTATTCCGGTTTTTGTGGCCATTCTTTCATTTTTCGTTTTGAAGGAAGAACTCGGAATTCAGAAAATACTGGGTATTGGGGTTGTAATTGCCGGCTTATTTCTGGCCCAGGCCCGAAGAAGAAGACCGCCAAAACAAAAAGTTGTTGAAGTTCATACCATTTCGTAATGCAAAAAGTAGAATACATATCGCCGGAAGAATTGAAACTGCTCACTGATAAAAGCAGGCAGGAAACGACAACATTCATTAAAAAGCTGAAAAAGAAAAAGCCCAAAAACCTGGATGATGTGGTACACAGCCTGCATCGCGAAGCTTTCGATTCATTCAGTTGCCTCGATTGCGCCAATTGCTGCAAAACAATAGGTCCACGACTCACTGACAAAGATATTGACCGGCTGGCCAAACATTTAAAAATGAAACCTTCCGCATTTTTGGAGCAATATGTAAAAACGGATGAAGACGGTGATTTTGTTTTCAACTCCCATCCCTGCCCGTTGTTGCTGCCCGACAACTATTGTTTGGTTTATGAAAACCGTCCCAAAGCCTGCCGCGAATACCCGCACACCGACCGCAAACGTTTTGTACAAATTCTAAATCTTTCGCACAAAAACTGCGAAACCTGCCCGGTGGTGTATGAAGTTTTTGAGGAAATGAAACAGAATTATTAATTTTTCTCACTTTCCTTAAAAAACATTGGAGAAATTGATTCCCAGTCGGAATTGTTAAAGCTTTCCAGGCAACTAACAATTACCTCCCGGATTCGTTCTTCATGCGTTTTGGAAACATTTACTGCGGGTTTCTCCACATACGCTTCAGCATTGTACAATTTTCCCAAACTTCCGTTTTTTTCCCTGCAAAAATCTATTTTTATTTTGGCTTTCCCTGTAATTGGCAAACCCGAAGATTCTGAAATCTCAAGTTGTGTTATGCAGATTACAATAGGGACACCATTTGTATCTTGTCTGAAATTTTCTTTCAGATAGTTGTAAATGGCTTTTTCTACCCCACCTTTCAGATTTGCATCGATTTTCGTTTTTGCGAATACTCCCTTTTGCATAAAACCGATATTTTCTTTATTTGCCCGGACATCTTCAACCTTATTAATGTAAAAACCATCGGCTTCAAATTCGATGGATTCGTTTTGCAAAATAATTAATCCTTCCTGGCTCCATACGATTTGGTGTAACCCAAAAACAAACAGAATAATTAAAACAGCTCTCATATTTTTGATATCATTTGAGGGCAAAAATAGCGAGAATAAAACTTCTGAAACAGAATTACTGATGCTTATTTTAATTGGTTTTCCAAAAAAAATCATCTATCTGATTACTGCATGGTTTTCGAAATCCGTCCTAAAGCCTGCCGCGAATACCCGCACACCGATCGCAAACGTTTTATACAAATTCTGAATCTGTCGCACAAAAACTGCGAAACCTGCCCGGTGGTGTATGAGATTTTTGAGGAACTAAAAAAGGATTCTCATTAATCAACTTTGGAAAAACAAATTTATATTTGTGAAAAACAAATAAATTCAGTTTGTAAAAAATTGAAAATAAACGATGTAAGTCCAGATTCAAAACGAAATAATATATCAGGTAAGCAACTAAGAAATCTTATCATGAACAATTTGTCCAAAAATATCAACAATTTGTTTTCAGAAATAAAACTTTTGATTGAAGAGGCAAGGCAGACCGTTGCAGTTGCTGTTAATGCTGCAACTACAATACTGTATTGGAATATTGGGAGGCGAATAAACGATGAAATCCTTAAAAATAAACGTGCTGAATACGGGAAGGAGATAGTAAAGACACTTTCAAAAGAATTGACACACGAATTTGGAAAAGGTTGGAGCGAGCAACATCTTCGGCATTGTCTCCGCTTTGCGGAGACTTTTCCCGACGAAAAGATTGTCTCCACACTGTGTAGACAATTGAGTTGGTCTCACTTTAAGACAATTATGTATTTAAAGGATAATCTTCAGCGTGAATTTTATATTGAAATGGCCAGGGCAGAGAACTGGAGCGTACGCATGCTAAATTTTAAAATCGATTCTATGTTGTTTGAAAGAACAGCAATCTCAAAAAAACCGGAAAAACTGATAAAAAAGGAACTCAAGGAGTTACGGGAAGAAAACAAACTAAGTCCGGATCTCGTTTTTCGTGACCCCTATTTTCTGAATTTTCTTGGGTTAGAGGACAATTATAACGAAAAATCATTGGAAGAGGCGATATTAAGAGAGCTTGAAAAATTTATTTTGGAATTGGGACAAGGTTTTACATTCGTTGAACGCCAGAAAAGAATGTTAATCGACGGTGACAGTTTTAAACTTGATTTATTGTTTTATCATCGAAAACTGAAACGGCTTGTTGCAATTGATTTAAAACTGAGTCGTTTTAAAGCTAAATACAAAGGTCAAATGGAATTGTACCTACGCTACCTTGAAAAATACGAATCGGAGAGTGGGGAGCATTCGCCTATCGGATTAATTCTATGTTCAGAAGGTTCAAAAGAACAAATTGAGCTGTTACAGCTTGATAATTCTGAAATTCGAGTAGCGGAATATTGGATGGAGTTACCACCGAAAGAGTTGCTGCAAAAGAAATTACATAAAGTGATAGAACTGGAAAGAGAAAAATTACAGATGGAAAAGCTGAAAAAGCTGAAATAACCAACTTCTAAATGTTAGCAAACAGAACAAGTAATATTTCCCTACTTTTGGCGTTTTATCGGATATACAAAAAGTGAATGAACCGTAAATTTTACCTGATACTGCTTTTTACACTTGCTTTTTTTACCGGGAAAGCCCAGATTGGCGGCGAAACAACCTACCAGTTTCTGGAATTAACCAACTCGGCCCGTATGGCGGCTTTGGGAGGAAACCAGATTGCACTTACCGATACTTCCGATTTGAACCTGCCTTTTCACAATCCGGCCTTGTTGCACCAGGGAATGAACAATACGGTATTGGTGAATTACGTGAATTATTTTATGGACATCAATTACGGGTATGCTTCCTATGGTCGTAGTTTCGAAGGAATAGGAAACTTCGCACTTGGTATGCACTATATTAATTATGGCGAATTTAAAGAAGCAACTGAACTGGGCGAACTCACCGGCAATTTTTTCAAAGCGGCTGAATACGCCTTCAATATGATTTATTCCAATCACTATAAACGGCTCAGCTACGGCGCCAACCTTAAACCGGTTTTTTCGGTTTTCGAAAGCTACCGTTCGTTTGGTCTGGCTGCCGACTTGGGTGTGAATTTCAGCAGCAAAGACAGTATGACGCACGTGGCGCTTGTGGCCCGGAATATTGGCGGGCAAATTACTACATACTACGAGGACGGAAACCGCGAACCCATTCCGTTTAATTTGCAGGCAGGAATCAGTACCCGGCTGAAATATGCACCGGTGGTTTTTTCGCTCACTATGCAGCACCTCACCAACTGGGATTTGGGTTGGTCGGAAGAGGAAAATGAGCAAACCCTGGAAAACTGGTATGAACGTCAGGAAAGTTTTGCCAAACAAATTATGCGTCATGCAGTTTTGGGTGTGGAAATCCTTCCTTCCCCAAATTTTACCCTCCGTGCCGGATACAATTACCAGCGCCGGCAGGAATTGAAATATGACGAACGCCTTTCAACAGTTGGGTTTTCAATGGGTTTCGGGGTAAAAATTAACCGCTTCCGGCTCGACTTTGCCTCCTCCCGGTTTCACCTGGCCGGCTCCTCCAATCTTTTCTCGCTTGCCATAAATTTAAACGAGCGGCTTTAATTAAAAGACAATTGGGTCTGATTTGAAAAATCCTTTATCTTTGCGTAAATCCTTGAAAAATGACTAAAAAAAAGATAATAATAGCCATAGACGGGCATTCATCGTGTGGAAAAAGTACACTGGCAAAATCGCTGGCGCGCGAGTTGGGTTATATTTATATTGATAGCGGGGCCATGTACCGGGTGGTTACACTTTATGCTCTGCGGAAAGGCTGGATTAAAAACGGCCAGCTCGATCGGGAAAGGGTTATCAAGGGAATGAAAGACATAAAAATCACTTTTCAATGGGATGAAAAAACGGAAAAAAACACAACTTTTCTGAACGGTGAAAATGTGGAAGATGAAATCAGGCAACTGGAAGTTTCGCAAAATGTGAGCCCGATAAGTACTATTTCCGAAGTACGCCACGAGTTGGTGAAACAACAACGTGAAAATAGCAAAAACAAAGGCATAGTAATGGATGGACGCGATATTGGAACAGTGGTTTTTCCTGATGCCGAGCTGAAAATTTTTATGACAGCATCGCCCGAAATCAGGGCACAACGCCGGTTCCTTGAGTTGAAAGAAAAAGGCCTGGAAGTGGATTTTGCTGAAATTTTGAAAAATGTGGAAGACCGTGATTCCATTGACTCGGGACGTGAAGTGAGCCCGCTGAGAAAAGCTGATGACGCCATTGTTTTAGACAACAGTAATTTAACGCGTGAGCAGCAGTTGCAGTGGAGTTTGGAAAGAGCAAAAGAAAAAATGGAGGAAGAAAATGAGAGTTGAAATCGACAGACGTTCAGGTTTTTGTTTTGGTGTAATTAAAACCATAAAATCAGCCGAAAGTGAGTTGAAGGAGGCTGATAAATTATATTGTCTGGGAGACATTGTGCACAACGGAATGGAAGTGGAACGCCTGGAAAAAATGGGTTTACATTCGGTTACCCGCGAGGAATATATGCAACTAAAAGACTGTAAGGTGCTTATTCGGGCTCATGGCGAACCCCCGGAAACCTATGAATACGCAAAAAAGAATAATATCGAATTGATTGATGCCACCTGTCCGGTTGTTCTAACATTGCAGGAAAAAGTGAAGGGATCTTACGAAAAAACAAAAGATATAAATGGGCAGATCGTTATTTACGGTAAAAAAGGACATGCAGAAATTATTGGCCTCGATGGCCAGGTTGATAAGAAAGCTATTATTTTGGAAAGCATCAACGACGTTAATCTAATTGACTTTTCACGTCCGGTTTCACTTTATTCGCAAACCACGAAACGAGTGGAGGATTTTTACGCCATTGCCGACAAGGTAAAA
Source organism: Mariniphaga sp. (assembly GCF_041687215.1). Lineage (NCBI taxonomy): Bacteria > Pseudomonadati > Bacteroidota > Bacteroidia > Marinilabiliales > Prolixibacteraceae > Mariniphaga > Mariniphaga sp. The sequence continues at coordinate 13,853 of NZ_JAWLCI010000050.1, read as the reverse complement.
TCAAACATGAAACCCGGAGTGCCTCTCGAAATAAAGGATTCCATATGCCGCCAGGTTTCGAACAGGGTTCCCAGTTTAAAACAGTTTGCCAAAAAATTTGATGTGATTTTGTTTGTGGCAGGGCACAAAAGTTCCAACGGACGTTATCTTTATACCGTTTGCAAAGAAGAAAATCCGAGGACACATCATATTTCCCGAACTTCGGAAATTGATCCAACCTGGCTTGAAAAAGCAGAATCGGTAGGAATATGCGGTGCTACTTCAACACCCAACTGGTTAATGGAAGATGTAGCCGAATGGGTTAATCAGCAATATCCTTCCTGACCATTTCACAGGGCAAAGTTTTTAATTTTTCGTTTCTTTGAAGAAGGATTCAAAAACGGATTGCATGCCCGAAATTTTTGCACAGGTTATTTTGCCCCTTTCTTTGCACGATGCATATACGTATCGGGTGCCCGAAAAGTGGCATTCCGTCATTCAACCCGGGCAAAGGGTGGTGGTGCAGTTTGGGGCCAAAAAGTTTTATGCTGCCCTGGTTTTGTCGCTTTCCGAAAATCCCCCTCAGCATGTCGAACTGAAAGAAATAGTTCAGCTTTTGGATGAAGAGCCTGTAGTTTTACCGCCCAATCTGGAGCTCTGGAAATGGATGGCAGGTTATTACTGTTGTACTTTGGGCGATGTTTTCCGGGCTGCCCTGCCCACCGGATTAAAACTGGAAAGCAAATCGAAAATCATTGCAACCGGTCATGACGAAGAATTGGAAATTTCAGAAAAAGAATTCAGAATTTTGGAATGGGTAAAACAAGATGTTTCAACACTTGACTTGTTGCAGAAAAAACTTGGCCGTGAATTTTCCTATGCTGCTTTAAAATCACTGCTCGATAAAAACATCATTCAGGTTGAAGAAAAAGTAAGCGCAAAATACAAAGCTAAAACCGAAACATGGGTTAAACTGCATCCTCAGATAAAAACTGAAGCAGATTTGCAAACGGCAGTCGAAACCCTTCAACGCGCCAAAAAACAGCAGGCGTTGTTATTTCATTTCATCGAAAAAACTCATATTTTTCAAGCTGAACAAGTTTTCCAAATTCAAAAGAAAATGTTGCTGAAAGGAACTGTTTTTAGTACTGCCATTTTAAATGAATTGGTGGCAAAGAATATTCTGAAAACATTTCAGCAGCAGGTTTCGCGTATTGAAGAGAAAGTCTCGAAACAGGCAGATTTGAACCTGTTAAACAAATATCAGCAACAGGCTTTAGACGAAACTAAAAGCTGTTTCGAAAAAAATCAGGTCACATTAATTCACGGGATTACTGCCAGTGGAAAAACCGAAATTTATATACATTTGATTGATGAGGTTCTAAAACAAGGGAAGCAGGCCTTGTATTTGTTGCCTGAAATTGCGCTCACCACGCAAATTATCGAGCGACTAAAAAATGTTTTTGGACCAAAAGTTGGTATTTACCATTCACGGTTGAACAGTCAGGAACGGGTGGAAATCTGGAAAAAAGTTTTACAGTTTCAAACCAAGCCGAAAGAAGGTTATCAGGTAATTTTGGGAGCCCGATCTGCCCTGTTTCTGCCTTTTTCAAATCTGGGACTGGTCATTGTTGATGAGGAGCACGAAAACTCGTTTAAACAGTTCGATCCGGCGCCGCGTTACCATGCACGCGATATGGCTGTGGTTTTAGGCAAACAAAACAATGCCAGTGTTTTACTTGGTTCGGCCACCCCATCGTATGAGAGTTTTTACAATGCACTTGCCGGAAAATACGGGTTGGTAAATTTGACCAAAAGGCACTCCAGCATGGAACTTCCTGAAATTATTGTGGCCGATTTAAAACGCGCCTGGAATAAAAAACAGATGAAATCTGTACTTACCCCCGAACTTTTTAACCGGATGGAAGACGCGCTGAACAACCGGGAGCAGGTTATTCTTTTTCAGAATCGGCGTGGTTATTCGCCTTTTGTGCAATGTTTTACCTGTGGCTGGATTCCCAAATGCAAAAACTGCGATGTGAGTCTGACCTATCACAAATACAAAAAACGACTGACCTGCCATTATTGTGGTTTCAGCATTGCTATGCCTGATGAATGCCCGGAGTGTGGTTCGCCTGAAATTAAATCGCGCGGATTTGGCACCGAAAAAATTGAAGATGAACTGAAACCGCTGTTTCCGGGAAAACGCATTGAACGAATGGATTTGGATTCCACCCGTTCGAAAAATGCATTCGGGAAAATCATACATAACCTCGAGTCGCGAAAAACCGATATTCTTATTGGAACCCAAATGGTTACCAAAGGGCTTGATTTTGAACATGTGAGTGTGGTAGGAATTTTAAATGCCGACAACCTGATTAATTTTCCCGACTTCAGGGCGCATGAGCGGGCTTACCAACTGGTTTCGCAGGTGAGTGGTCGTGCCGGCAGAAAACACAGCCGCGGGAAAGTGGTGGTGCAAACCGCACAGCCGGAACATCCGCTGATTGAACTTATCCGAAAACAGGATTACATGGCTGCTTTTAATACGCAAATGGCTGAACGAAAATTGTTTAAATATTCGCCTTTTTTCAGATTAATTAAGCTGGTGGTGAAACACAAAAACCCCGAAAATGTAAATCGGGTGGCCTCACGACTGGCCGACAGCCTCAGAAAAAACAGTTCGCTGGTTATTCTGGGACCCGAATTCCCGCTGGTTAGCCGCATTCAACTTTGGTATCACAAAGAAATCTGGTTGAAAATTCATCCAAAACTTCCGCTGGCAGAGGTGAAAAATTTTATTTTGGAAAACATTGAATGGGTGCGCAACCAGCCGGATAACAGCAGTTGTGTGGTTAATATCGATGTGGATCCGGTATAAAAATTTTTTCAGAAACGGTTGGGTTAGCTGTAATGTTACGTTCTTTTCCCGGTTCCCGTTTTTTGTTAGATTTGCGTTTTTAATAAAATCGGGTGGACGAAAGGGAAATACAAAAGATTTTTGAAAAATTCAGCCAAATGCGCGCCATTGTGATTGGCGATGCCATGGTTGACACCTACCTGTGGGGCAACGTGGAACGAATTTCTCCCGAAGCGCCCATTCCGGTCATTTCAGTGAATAAGCGCGAAAGCAGGCTCGGCGGCGCTGCAAATGTTGCGCTTAATTTGCAGGCTCTTGGTGCAAAACCGGTGTTGTTTTCAGTAATTGGCAACGATTTAAACGGGCAGGAATTCAAAAAGCTGATGGCAGAAAAAAGTCTTCCATTGAGCGGAATTATTGAAGATCCGAACCGGCCAACGACGGTAAAAAGCCGCATTATTGGAAAAGGACAACACATTGCCCGGGTGGATGAGGAATCTACTCTAATTATAGATATTGAATTGGAAAGGAAATTAACAGAAATGGTTTTAAAAGAAATTGCAACCAGCTATGTTGATGTTATCATTTTTGTGGATTACGACAAAGGATTGATTACCAGTAATTTGTTTAAAAGAGTGAATGATTTGGCCACAAAAAAGAGAATTCCGGTTTCAGTAGATCCTAAAAAACGAAACTTTAATTTGTATAAAAATGTCGATCTTTTTAAGCCTAACTTTTATGAATTTTTAGAAGGTACCGGTGAACACCTGAAAAAAGGAGATTTGGAGGGATTGAGCCAGGCTGTTGCCTCATTTAAAATTCAGCAAAACCTTAAGATCGTATTTATCACGTTATCCGAGTTGGGTGTTTTTATCAGCAACGGCACAAAAAAACAGTATTTCCCGGCAGGAATTCGTGAAATTGCAGATGTTTCGGGAGCTGGAGATACAGTTTTAAGTGTGGCAAGTCTGGCTTTGGCAGCAGGTTTGCCGCCCTGGCAAATGGCTTTGATGGCCAACCTGGCCGGCGGGTTGGTTTGCGAAAGCCCGGGTGTGGTGCCAATTGATAAAAAAAGGCTGCAAAACAGGATGGAATTGGAGAAAATATAAACTTTTTATCCGCTCAATTCCAGCTTTTTAACCAGTTACTAACGTTCAATGTCGAAAAATACCTTAAGGTAGTTAAAGCTAAATTGTTAAATTTGAACCCGTTCAAAAAAAAATAAGAATCTGATGGGAAAAATCATATCACTGGCGAACCAGAAAGGCGGGGTGGGAAAAACAACCACAACAATTAACCTGGCTGCCAGTCTTGCAGTATTAGAACAAAAAGTGTTGATTATTGACGCCGATCCCCAGGCCAATTCAACCTCGGGTTTTGGTTTCGATGTTAAAAATGTACAATCGAGTATTTACGAATGTATTGTAGATGAAATCGATCCCGAAAAGGTGATCCTGAAAACGGAAATAGCAAATCTCGATATTATTCCTTCTCACATTGATTTGGTGGGGGCTGAAATTGAGATGCTCAACATGCCAAACCGGGAGAAAATTTTGCGCAACACCATCGTAAAACTTAAAGATATTTACGATTTTATTTTTATAGATTGTTCACCCTCGTTAGGATTGATTACCGTTAATGCTTTAACGGCAGCCGATTCGGTAATTATTCCGGTACAATGCGAGTATTTTGCGCTCGAGGGTTTGGGAAAACTGCTCAATACCATTAAAATTATTCAGAACCGGCTGAACCCGGCGCTGGAAATTGAAGGTTTTCTTCTCACCATGTTCGATTCAAGGCTGAATCTGTCGAACCAGGTTTACGAAGAGGTGAAACACCATTTTCAGGATATGGTTTTTGAAACCGTAATTCAGCGGAACGTAAAACTGAGCGAAGCGCCAAGTTACGGAAAACCGGCCATTCTTTACGATGCCAGTTCGCGCGGGGCAATCAACCACATGAACCTGGCCCGCGAAATTCTGCAACGAAACGGAATGACCCGCATGGCGCAGGAAAGTAAAATCATTAACAGTTAAAATTTTGACTATGGTTAAAAGGAATGTACTTGGACGGGGATTGGGAGCGCTGATAGACGACGCCGAAAAAATGAAACAGGCTGCTATTAGCGATGTGGAATTGAGTAAAATTGAAGCGAATCCTTTTCAACCCCGCTCAAAATTTGATGAAGAATCATTGGAAGAATTGGCAGCTTCTATCCGCGAAATTGGGTTAATTCAACCCATCACGCTAAGGAAAACCGGAACCGACAGCTTTCAGATTATTGCCGGTGAACGCCGTTTCCGTGCCGCACAAAAAGCCGGGCTTGAATCCATTCCATCATATATCCGCCATGCCAAAGACGACGCTATGCTGGAAATGGCGCTGGTGGAGAATATTCAACGCGAAGATTTGGATGCCATTGAAATTGCGCTCAGTTACCAGCGGTTGATGGAGGAACTCGATTTTACACAGGAAGAAATGAGTAACCGGGTTGGTAAAAAACGTTCAACTATTGCCAACTACCTGCGGCTTTTAAAACTTCCGGCAGTTATTCAAAAGGCGCTGCGCGATAAAGATATTTCCATGGGGCATGCACGGGCACTTATCAATATTGAAGATTCCGATGTGCAGGAAATGATTTTCGAACAAATTTTAAAATACGGGTTCTCGGTGCGCAAAGTGGAAGAAATTGTGCGTACACTAAGCGAAGAGGGAGATGATTCAATTCAACCCAAAAGAAAAGAATTACCCAAAGAATACAGGGATTACAAAGGGCATCTGGGAAAATTATTTGGCTCGAGGGTTGGAATTTCTGTTAATGGAAAAGGGAAGGGGAAAATTGTAATTCCCTTTAAATCAGAACAAGACCTTGAACGAATTGTTAAAATAATTGAAAACGGCAAATAAAAGCTTGCTACCATCCGCTCTGTGAAATGAAACTTCTATTTTTGGGCAAAATTTGTGAAGTGTGATTAGCAGAGGTTCAGTTTTAAAATATTTTTTAGTTATTATTCAGTTGCTGGTGGGTTTTAACCTTCGGGCTCAACTGATTGAAGCCGATACAATTCAGGCGGTACAGCAACTGCCTGAAGCAGAGGAAGAAGAAATTCATTCGCCCAGAAAAGCGACCATTTACTCTGCCATACTTCCGGGCCTGGGGCAGGTTTACAACAAAAAGTACTGGAAAGTTCCGCTCATTTATATTGGTTTCGGAACCATTGGGTATTTTATTAACTGGAACAATGAGAACTACCAGTTATTTAGAACCGGCTACCGCCACCTTACCGATGATAACCCGGAGACACAGGACTACCTGAAAATAGAAGCGGTAAGGCGGAATAATTACAATCTGGATAATCCGTCGGATTTTGAAAATCTAAAAACAGCACTTTCACGCCAACAGGATTATTACCGCCGGAACCGCGACTTGCTAATTATTAGTATAGTAGGTTTTTACGGACTGAATATAATTGATGCGAGTGTGGATGCTCATCTTTTTGATTTCGATATCAGCGATGATCTTACATTGAAATGGGAGCCCTCAATGATGAATTTTGATAATAATTTTGTTTATTGCTTAAATTTTCGATTTAATTTTTGAGATATGTGGAAGAGTTTGAAATATTTTGCGGGAATAATCTCAATTTTAATTTTTGTACAATTCACAACTGCACAGCAAAGAGAAAGAATTGATTTACAGCCTATAAAATCTATTGGCGCCGGAAATATTACTGCCGACACGCTTTTTGTAGCATCTGAAGATTCTGCCTTTGCTGAAGAAGTGGGCGACACTTTGTTGTTTGAAATCAGTCCTATACCCGACGAAGACTTGAACGACATTTTTTCTGAAAAAATGGACAGCCTTGGAAATTCATGGTACATCAAACATCTTTTTCATCTCGATGAATCAGGGAATGAGCTTTCGGAGTTTTACCCAAAGAATTTACCCGATTCGGTTTACATTAGCCGGCTTCAGGAAATTGAACAGGTAGTTGATTTGTCGTACAACAACACGGTTAAAAACTTCATCGTTTTATATACCGAAAAACGCCGCGATTTGGTAGAAGTAATGCTGGGCCTTTCTGCCTATTATTTTCCCATGTTTGAAGAAGAACTTGACCGGCAAAACATGCCGCTTGAGTTGAAATACCTGCCGGTGATAGAATCGGCATTGAATCCCAAAGCCATGTCGAGGGTGGGAGCAAACGGTTTGTGGCAGTTTATGTATGGCACAGCAAGGCAAATGGGTCTCGAAATTACCAGTTTTGTGGACGAAAGACGCGACCCGGTAAAATCTACCGAAGCAGCAGTAAAATATTTCAAGTATTTGTACAAAACTTATGGCGATTGGTACCTGGCCATAGCAGCCTATAATTGCGGGCCGGGAAATGTAAACCGTGCAATTCGTCGCGCGGGCGGCAAACGCAATTACTGGGAAATTTATTATCGCCTGCCACGCGAAACCCGCGGATATGTTCCCGCATTTATTGCAGCAACTTATGCCATGAATTATTACAAAGAACATAACCTGCAACCCCGATTTCCGGAAATGCCCATTCAAACCGATACTGTTTTTGTTAACGATTACCTGCATTTCAACCAACTGGAAGCAACACTTGATATTGAAAAAGAACAGTTGAGAATGCTGAATCCTATGTTTCGCCGCGATGTGATTCCGGCAAAACCAGGAAAACCATATCCGCTGGTTCTTCCCAACGAAAAAATAATGGCTTTTATAGATATGGATACTACGGTATTTGCCTGGGAACGCGAAAAATATTTTCCCAACAATACTTTGCAAAGCCCAACCAGCGCCACGGCAAATTATTTTACTCCAGCCGATGTGGAGGGGAAGGCCAAAATCATTTACACCGTAAAATCGGGCGACAATGTGGGTTTCATTTCCGAGTGGTTTAATGTTCGGGCTTCCGATTTAAGGTACTGGAACAACATTAACCGGAACCTGATTCGGGTAGGCCAGAAGCTGGTTGTTTATGTGCCCGAAGCCCAAAAAGAAAAATACGAAAGGGTAAATTCAATGTCTTTTGCACAAAAGCAGGCTGCTGTCGGAAAATCGGTCAACAGTTCGGTTAGCAGTTCGGCCAGCAAAACAGAGGTTAAATCTTTGGACTCGAATTATGAATATTACACTGTGAGAAGCGGCGACACCATTTGGGAAATTGCCCGGCGTTATGCCGGAATTTCACCTAATGATATTTTAAAACTGAACAACCTTTCCAGCAACTCCAGGCTTTCCATAGGGCAAAAGTTAAAAATAAAAGCAAAAGAAAATACCTGATCAATTGGAGCAAATTAAAAAGCATCTTAAGAGGCTGGTTTGATGTCTTTTAGTTTGCCCATTTTTTCAGAAACTGAACCTCTTTCTCCCAGCCTGATAATCCACAAAAGGAATTGAATCCATTTATTGGGGTGGGTAATGATTTTTGATTAATCCTGATGATGTTCTTCTTCAAACTGATGCAGCAGCCTGGCATATTTGCCGCCGTGTTTTAGTAATTCGGTGTGGGTGCCCCGCTCAATAATTTGCCCGTCTTCCAAAACAAGAATTATATCGGAGTTTTTTATGGTGCTGAGCCGGTGAGCCACTGCAATTACCGTTTTCAAAGAAAAAATATTGGCAATAGCCTGCTGAATGTATTGCTCGGTTATAGAATCAACCGCGCTGGTTGCTTCATCCAGGATTATCAGTTCGCTGTTGCCGGCAATGGCCCGCGCAAAAGAAATTAACTGGGCCTGACCTTTCGAAAGATTATCGCCGTTATCCTGAATTACAAATTGATACTTGCCACCCAGTTTATCAATAAATCGATTGGCGTAAACAAAGGATGCCGCCTGCTCCACATCGGTTTGGGAAACATTTTTGCGCCCCAGAGCAATGTTGAATTCCACTGTGTCGTTAAACATAAAAATATCCTGGTGCATAACCGAAATGGTTTCCCTTATTTGGGCAATGGGTAGTTCGGAGAGTTCAGTTCCGTTTATTTTAATGGAACCGCGATACCCAGTGTACGTTTTTGCCAATAACCTGATGATGGTCGATTTGCCCGAGCCAGTGGTTCCCACCAGGGCCAGCCGATCGCCTTTTTTTAGCTTGAAAGAGACATTTTTCAACACATCGGGGCCATCTTCAGAATAGCTGAAGAAGACATTTTTGAATTCAATTTCCTGAAGGGCAATGGGTTCAGGCGCAGAATCTTCCGGTTTGGCACTGGGGTCTTCTACTTTCTGGCGGAACAATTCACTGATGTGATCCAGCGCCGACAATGCCCGCTGAATGGTTGATATTTGCTGGGCAAACTGCTTCACCGGTACAAACAACCGTTCCAGTGTGGTAACAAAAACAATGAGCACTCCCATGGTGTATCCGTAATCCCAAATCTGGATGGCCCCGTACCAAATAACCAGTGCAGTGGCCACAGAGGTAATTCCTTCCACAATGGAAAAAAGAAACGAATCGTAAATGTTTGAGCTGTTCTGTGCGTCCGAAAACTCCTTGTTCAGGCCGTCGTACTTGTTAAAAACTTTTTCTTCCGCTGAAAAAAGCTGGACAGTTTTCATGCCGTTCAGCGATTCCTGAAGATAGGCGGCTGATTTGGCCAGGCTGGTGCGTGAAATATCGTAGGCTTTTCTGATTTTTTTTCGCAGGTAACTGATGGCTAAAATAATGAGCGGAACAACCAGCAGCAGTACCAGCGTCAGCCTCCAGTTCAGGAAAAACAGGTAACCCACCAGCGCCAGTGTTTTTATGCTGTCGGCCAGTAATCCGAGAATTCCGGCGGCAAACGATTCGGAAACAGACTCCATATCGCTGGTCAGGCGCGACAAAGTTACTCCAATGGGTTTTTTATCGAAATAACTTAAAGGGAAACGCAGCGATTTACCAAATAACTTTTTCCGAAGATCGACAATGGCCAGGTTGCCGGCCTTGGAAAAGGAGTAGCTGTAAAATCCGTCGAAAAGAATGTTAAGTATCAATGCCAATGCCAGGAAAACAATCTGCTGTATTAGCCCGTTAACATTGCCGGGTACGATGTAATTATCCACAATATTTTCAACCAGCCAAAGGAAATAAATGCCAGCCGCAGTTGTTACCGGAATGGAGGCAATGCTAAAGAAAAACCATTTCTTGTGAGGCCTGAAATAGCCGGCATATTTTCTGAGCAATTGCCAGTCCTCAGAGTCCAATATTTTTTTGATTCCTGTCATTTACGCTACTTTTCCTTTTGATAATTTTCCTGCTGCAGTTTCAGAATATCACGGTAAAATTCTGATTTCCTGATCAACTCCTGATGACTTCCTTTGGCTGTAATCCGTCCATCTTCCAACACAATGGTAAAATCGGTTTTTTCCAGCACACTAATCCGGTTCGAAATAACAACCACACTTTTAACAGCTTGGTTATCAAAAATTTGTTTAATCAAAAATCGTTCGGTGTCGGTGTCAACGGCAGAGAAAACATCGTCGAGAATTAACAGTTCGCCCGGTGTATAAAGAGCCCGTGCCAAACTAATCCGTTGTTTTTGTCCGCCCGACATCATAATGCCTTTTTCGCCCACCATCGTTTTTTCGTGCCTGGGAAAACGCTGCAGTTCATCGGCAAAGGCACTTTTGAAAATCACATCCTCAAAACGATCGGTTTCTATACCATTTTCCGATCCGAAAGCCACATTGTTTTCAATAGTGTCCGAAAAAAGAAACACTTCCTGACTTACGGTTTTTACAACCTTCCGGATATCTTCACTTTTCAGTTTGGCTGCATCGTTTCCGCCAAAGAAAACCTGCCCTTTTTCGGGACGCAACCAGCCATTCAAACAGTTTACCAACGTGGTTTTTCCTGAACCTACTTTCCCGGTAATTCCCACAACCTGTACCGGTTTTATCGAAAATGAAATGTCGTGCAGCGCCGGTTTATCGCCATTGTGATAGGTGTAGGTGAGGTTTTTAACTTCGATTCCGCCTTTAAAAAGTTTTTCTTTTTCGTTTTCGGGAAGCGGTATTTTGTCTTCATCTGTTCCTTTTCTGTCCATAATGGTTTGTATACTGCTGATGCCTACAAAACCTTCCTGAAAAACGGTGAGCACCCAACCCAGTCCCATAATCGGCTGACTTAAAAGTGCGGCGTAAGCAATGTATTCGGTGAGTTCGCCAATGGTAAACTGCCCGTTGATGACATACATCCCTCCCACAAACAGAACTACAATTTTCAGTATTTGCCCGAGGTTTGAAAGCAATGGCATCACAAAAGACCGAATCCAGGCAATTTTAAGGTTGGCGTGGTAATAGGAAAGGTTTTCTTTTTGAACCTCGTTTTCGGCGTGCTCGTAAATATTGTAGCTTTTTATCACGCTGTTTCCCGAAAGGAAAGAGATGATTTTTCCTGAAAGCTTTTGCAATGTGTTCATCCTGAGCCGTGTGTTCCTCACCATCACCACCATGCCGAAACGTACCACCACAAAAACCAAAACCATTGGAATTACACAGTAGAGTGTGAGCATGGGCGAAAGTTGCCACATTTTATATGGAGTAAGCGACAATGACAACAAAATATTGCCAATTTGCAGAAACCCAAAGCCTGTTATCATCCGAACTCCGTTAATATCGTTGTTCACGCGTGAAATGATGTTTCCTGTGGAGTTTTCATCGTAATAATCTTTGCCGAATGACGAAAGTTTTTTAAACATTTCGCCTTTTAGTTGTCTCTCAATCAGCCGTGCCGGAAAAAAAATCAGCACCCGCGACAGGGTTCGGATTAAAATTAAACCCAACGCCAAACCCACAATAATCAGCACATTTTTCTGAAATTCAGGTAAATTCCCTTCGCGACCCAGTGTAATCAGGTCGATGGTTTTTTGAATGAACCCGGGAATAGTCACCGAAACCCACACCGTAAGCACCAGAAATACAATGCCTCCGGAGTACCACCAACGGTACCGGTGCATGTATTTCAGTAAGAATTTCAGTTTCGAAATCATATTTCGGTGTGCTGTTGTTTTTATTCCTTCGGACAATTTTCCATCTGTTCCTTTTGCCAGTTGTAAACAATTTTCGATAAATGGCTTTCCTGGTTGCTCATGTACAACTGCAGGAGTTTTTCGGCTTGCGTAATTCCGGTTTCGGTTATTTCGCGAACGGGTTCCAGAAAGCGGTTTTCATTTTCAATATTCAGTGATTTGGCACGTCTTGCAAGTCCTTCTGCTGCTATGCGGTACATTTCTTTGGCAATTGTTCCGGCGTGCAAATTGCTGCTTGCTGCATTTAGTCCTTTTTTAGGTACCTGTGCACGCATCTCCTGTATGGTTTCAACATTCCAGTTTGAAATGAGTTCAAAAGCTTCTTCCAGGCTTTGGTCGTCGTAAAACAAACCGACCCACAATGCTGAAAGTGCTGCAATGTGAGACATACAACCGGCATCGGCTCCCCGCATTTCGATAAACTGTTTGAGCCGCACATCGGGAAAGACGGTTGAAACATGAATATTCCAGTCTTCTATGGTGGGTTTGAGAGCATGCTTTCCTTTCATAAATTCCCTGAAAGTGATTTTGTTCGCTGGAAGATAACCGCCATCGCGGTAAATAAAATACATAGGAACATCCAACAGATAATCTACCCAGCGCTCAAATCCAAAACCTTCGTCAAAAATGAAAGGCAGAAATCCGCAGCGGTCAGGGTCAGTGTGGTCCCAAATGTTTGCGCGGTAACTCAGATATCCGTTTGGCTTTCCGCCCGAAAAAGGGGAGTTGGCAAAAATGGCAGTGGCAACCGGTTGCAATGCCTGGGCAACGCGCATTTTTTTCACCATGTCGGCTTCGCTGGCAAAATCGAGGTTTACCTGAATGGATGCGGTATTGGTCATCATTTCCAGTCCGAGTTTTCCCCTGGTGGGCATGTGTTTTTTCATTAACTGGTACCGTTCTTTTGGCATCCACGACACATCTTCGCGGCGGGTGAGCGGATCAACACCCATGGGAAGACTGAAAAATCCGTAGGCCTGACAGATAACGTTCAATTCATCAAAATGGCTTTTTGTTTCCCGAAACGTTTCGTGGACCGTTTTAAAATTTTCGCCTGATAGTTCAAATTGCCCACCGGGTTCCAAAGTGATGGAAGCGCCGTTTTTCCAAAGACCGATGGTTTTACCTGCTTCGGTTACCGGCTGCCAGCCGAGTTTTTGCATTTCCGTTAGAATGGTGTTTATTCCGCGACCGGGTCCGTAAACAAGCCTTTTGAAGTTATTTTCCCGGAACATAAATTTTTCGTGTTCGGTACCAATGCCCCACTTTTCGCGCGGTTTGTTTCCCTGCTCAAAGTATTCAACCAGTTGAGCTTTGGTTTGTATTTCTGTATTATTTTCTGTTGCTGTCATTCGTAGTTTTATTTGCAGGAAATCTGTATCAGGTTATTTTGAGTTCAGAATAGCGTCCAGTACATATTTTTCCACATGGCGGTTTTTTCCGATGTAGGGGAAATCGTGCATCGACAACATTGCCGGGGCATTCAGTTCAACCACAATGTAATTTTCTGGCGATGGCGCAGCTTCCGGTTCTTTTACGATGATATCGATTCCTGCAATTTTCAGTCCGGCTGCCCGGGCTGCTTTAACGGCTACTTCTTTGTAAAAATCAGGCATTTCGTCGGTTACGTCGATGCTGTCGCCTCCGGTGCTCAAATTCGAGTTTTTACGCAGATAGATTTTTTCTCCCTTTTTTAATACTGAATCTGTTGACAGTGCCAAAGCGTTCAAATGTCTTTTAACTTCCTTGTCAACAACAATTTTTAACAGCGGATGCCTGTAGTCGTTTCCGCGTCCCACATTCTTTTTATCGATGAGCTGCTGTATGGTCGATTTTCCATCGCCGGAAACATTGGCCGGTTCGCGAAAAGCAATAGCCCGAACTAAATAATCAATCACCAGAAACCGGTATTCCTGTCCTGGAACGAATTCTTCAACAATAACTTTTTTGGCAAAATTAAAGGCATTTTCAATGGCAGAAAC
>NZ_JAWLCI010000049.1:0-41256 GCF_041687215.1 Mariniphaga sp. | reverse complement strand
GCATAACTGTTAATTTTTAGTTGTTTATATATTAACAAGCAGGAGCAATTTTTGATCAAATTATTGTAAATCTGCGTAATACCGGATCGCCACCCATAAATGATAAACTTTTTAATTACTTCATTATTAACTTCTCCGGCTTTATAAAATCACTTTTCATTTCATAAGGCAGCCGCCAGATGTTTCCTTCAAAATCGCCAAAATAAAGTTGCGATTTGCTGAACTCGTGGGAATGTCCATCTGCCCAGAAAAAACAGAACGGAGCTTTGTAATCAATCGGACGACGAACATAGGCATGGCTGAATTCGCTGTTTTTCGTCAGTGTTTTTTGTTTCTTCCATTTTTTGCCCTTGTTTTTTGATTGCCACACTTCCAGTTCGCCACCAACGCCCCAATCCTGCGGGCCTACGGCAGTTGGCCCCACTACTTTCCATTCTTTTTCTGAAATGTACAGGCTGCCCATGTCGTAGTTGTGGTCCGAAGTGGTTACAACAGTTGTATTCCATTTACGTCCCCCGAGTAATCGGGGCATGCTATTCCAACTGGTAATACACCATTCGTACGGAGCGCTCACCGGGCCGGGTTCGTGACCGTTGCTCCGAATGTACAGATAAACAGGATTGCCTTTGGAGTCGAAGCCCATGTCTTTCAGATACACATTTTTCCCCTGCGACTGGTAATCAATTACACGTGCCGGACTGTCGCGTTTCAGCAACGGAATTTCCAGCGGATTTCCCTGCACGTCGGTCCAAGTTTGGCCAAGGTCGCTGGTTTCAATATAATAAACGTCGGTGCGTTTGTCCACATTTCCATCGGGGTGACGGTTAAAAAAAGTACCTACTTTTTCGCCATTAAAAAAGGCGCTGGTCTGGTAATGTCCCGAGCGTTCCCCTTCGTTAACCGGAATGGCAGCAAGTAAACGGTCTTCGGTCCAGGTAACCCCGTCCAGGCTTGATTCGAAATACAACTGCCGGACGCCGGTGTATTTTGTAAACAGATGCAGGTAGCCCTTGTCAGTATTCCAGGGTTGCGGGTAGGTCATCTCTTCTTCGGTAATTTGTTCGAAGGCATCAATGTTAAGCGGTTTTTTGCTTTTATATTTGAATCCGGGCCGGTTTCGTCCGCGACCACTCACAAATACCAGGATAAAACCTTCATCGTCAATCATAATGGAAGGATTGTCGTGCGGATCGTTGACACCCAGTTTGTCGTAAACCACGGTAGGTTTGGAAAGCATGCCGGTTTTATGGTCAAATTCGCCAATCATACAAAGCAGGTAGCGTTCGTCTTCAGCTTTTGTTCCGCCGTACACAAAAAACGTTTTATCAGCTTCAGGTGAATAAATTGCCAAAGGAACATGTTTTGCCGTATAAGTTCCCAACGCGCCTGAGTACTTGTCGCCGTATTCGTATTTCTGGTTAAGTTCAAACCAGATGCCGCGGTAGCCGTCGAATTTGGTGTTGTTTAAAGACTGGCCTTTGGCAAAAAAACCGGCCAGTAAAATGGCAGCAATTAAAATAAGTTTCATTATTTTTATTTTTTGAAATTCTTTTTTACACCTGCACTATAGCATTGTGGATTGCACTTACCTTTCAAATCCGTCTTTGAGCCATTAATTTCTTTTAATCAACTTTTCAGTTTGCGGCTCATGCAGCAACCACTCTTTTTTGAACGGGCTAAGATGAGCCTGTTTTTTTTCACTATTTTGATCCCCAACTTGAAAGTTGGGGCTAAATTTAGTCGCTCTTATTACAATTATCAATTAATCCAACGGAACATCAATCACCCATTGATCATTCTTTTCGTTCCAAACTTTTATTTTTATTTCACTTGAGGATTCTGAAACAATTTCCGCCAGAATACCTGTTTCCACTTTTTCCGAAGGGAAAAGCACCCACACAAACTTGCTGTCCGATTCAATTTTAGTTGAATAGATGGAGGCAACATTGGGTTCGTATTTGTTGTATTCTACACTGTACCAGCCCTGAATTTCGGGTTCTTCCTGACCTTTCACCATTTTAATATTCCACTTCTGATTTCCAACCGGAATAACCTGCAGGTTCCCTTTTTCATTTTGGGTTGAAACTAATTCTCCGTCAACTACAACTTTGCAGTCGGGATGCCAGTGCCAGAGTGCTTCAATTTTCCGGGGTCGGTCAGTTGTAATTTGATCAACCACCACCCACAAATCGCCGCGTGCATAAAACAACCGGCGGGTGTGTTCACATTTTCCTTCCAACCCTGTAAAAGAATCGAACGAACTCCATGCGTAATCGTATTCATCGGTAATGAGCCAATGCTTTTTAGAAACCGGGTCGTCTGTAACTGGAACTCCCGGCCCCTGTCCTTTTCCGTCGATGAGAAAAACATTGTGTCCCTGGCTTCCACGTGCATAAGGCCGGAACTTTTCAGCCACTTCGCCGGTGTAGGCAAACCGGCCGGCATCCACCAGCAAATCTCTCCCGTATGCGGCAATGGAAATGTGCAGTTTATCGTTGTGCTGATGCCCGCTTCCCCACGGTCCGATATCGAAAAACGACCAATGCGCTTCGGCATCGAAACCGCTTCGCGAAATTAAATGGCCTGCCCACGGGAAAAAATACGAAGGCCCGTCAACTGGTTTCACTCCCGATTGCCCGTTCGTAACAATGTATTCCCAATCGGGTTTATTGAATTTTTCTGCACCTTTCAGAATGCGTTCACGATCACTGCCCCTGTCGCCATCGTTGTTCAAAATTCTATTTCCATCGGGCCTTACAGCATGGGCAATATAAAAATACATGTCTTCAATAGTCTGGTTGAAAAAATCAGGCAACGGTTTATTGGCCCGATCGCAGATTTCTTTAAACAACTCAAAATTACTGAGCGAAACATTGTGGTAATGCGAAGTGAGTTCAGTTTGGACACCATCAGGATAAACCTGGTCTTTCATGCTTTCCACCATAGCGCCAATGGAATAGTCGAGCCACTCTTCCCCGTTTTTGTATTCCGGAAAATTGGTGGCCACAGTTGCCAACGCTGAAATTTCCATGGTCAGCCAGTTATTCCCGCCATGAAAGTTCCTGTTGTAATGGGCGTGATCGGGAAGACTGCTTAACATCAGCAGCCGGGTTGCAGGTGTTAAGTATTCGCTGTTTAGCATCCCGTAAAAAATACGTGACCAGACTTTTGCACGGAAACTTACTTCGAGGCCCCGCCAGATAGATTCGCTCCCTTTTTGTGCCGGATAAGGCATGCTTTTTATGATGAAATCGCGCAAGAACAGATCGATATAATCAGCATATTTCGGATTTCCGGTTTCCATATATATATCAAAAACGTGACTTATCTGGCTGTGCCTGTTTGAGAGCCAGGCCCATTCGCGGTCGTTGTTCGGACCTTTCCAGTACCAGTCGCGATGGCCATCGTCGCCCCACGGAACCTGCCCCCTTACATTCTGAATTACAAACACATTTTTTAGAATGGTATCGGCTTCAGCTTCTGTCCGGTTTGATTTTTCAGGCAGCGTTTTTCTCAAATACTCTGCATTTTCGCTGTTTTTGTAATATTCGAGCAGATGCTTACAGGCTTCAGTCAGATTTCCTGCTTCCCAGGCAGTTTTCACTTTTTCCATTCCGGGGTAATCGAGGTTGAATTCTCCCAGCATTTTTTTCATTTCTTCGGGATAAGCTGCAACTACATCCTCCACCGAAGTGATTTCCTGCCATTTTTGTGTAGAAACTATTCCTGAAATCATCAGGAAGATAAAGATTAAGGTGAAAATTTTTGTCTTCATATTATTGGTTATTTTAATCACTTTTCATATTTGCGGTTCAAAGTCGGCCGACATTTCAAACCAAGCTGACAGTTGAACCTTTTATCCTGTGATAACTTTGTACCCGGGTTAAAACCCGGGGCTATATTTATCTCCAGATTACACGGTCATTGGTTTTCCTGTTTTCTTTACCCCCTACCTGGTGAACCAGGCTTCGCCTTCATAATTCAGACTTACTGGTTCCTACTGTTTTTTATCCCCTCCGTCCCGTTAAAACGGAACTCGTCCCCCTTAACAGGGGGACATTGGTGCAAGTAAGTTTCGTCTTCATACTTCAGACCTCCCGCTCCAATCATTCAACTTCAGACTTCTTGCATCCATCTTCCTACTTCTTCTACCCCCTGCCCGGTAAACCGGGCTTGTCCCCCTTGTCAAGGGGACAGTGGTGCAAGAAAGTTTCGTCTTCGGTCTTCGGTCTTCAGACTTCCTTCTTCCTTCTTCCAACTTCCTGCTTCCTACTTCCTGCTTCCCACTTCTTCTACTTCTCCAAATCCCGTTTACGTTTTAATGCTTCCAAAAAATAGTAGTCGGCGTAATTCAGCGGCACATCAATTTCAGAGCCGTGCGGAATACTTCCCACCGAATGTTTCAGCAAAAAGTTGCCGTTTTCGCCAACTTCAGCCCGGTATGCCGGACTTGCCAGGCTTTCCATAATATCATCGGCCCAGCCTTTATAATATTCTCTATTTTCATAAGTTGCCATTTCGTATAATGCCGAGGCCATGATTGCCGCCGACGAAGCATCGCGTAGGGCATTGGGAATATTAGGTGCATCAAAATCCCAATAGGGAATTTTATCCTCCGGCATATTGATATGTTTGGCTACAACTTCAAACGCTTTTTTAGCCTGGTCAAGATATTTGGCATCGCCGGTTTCGCGGTAGCAAACCACGTAACCATAAATTCCCCAGGATTGTCCGCGCGCCCAGGTGGATTCGTGTGAAAACCCTTGAGCCGTATGTTTGTGCCGCACTGAGCCGTCTTTCAGACTATAATCGATTACATGCCATGTGGTGTAATCATCACGAAAGTGGTGTTCAATGGTTTTATCAGCGTGGGCAATTGCAATGTTGTAAAATGTGGAATCGCCTGAATATTTAGTAGCATCAAAAAGCAGTTCCAGGTTCATCATGTTGTCAATAATTACCGGGCATTCCCAGCCACGTTCGGCCTGCCAGCCGCCGGTCACATTCCACGACTGAATGATTCCGGCATTTGGACGAAACCGTGTGGACAACGATTTGGCTGCCTGAACAATCACATCCTTGTACCTTTCATTTTCGGTTAAACGGAGGGCATTTCCAAAGCTGCAACCAATCATAAATCCCACATCATGATGATTGGTCAGGTTTTTCACTTCCTCGATGGCTTCGGTGTATTTGATTCCCAGGTTTTTCCATTTATCATCTCCGGTGAGTTCGTACAAATACCACATGCTTCCGGGGAAAAAACCGGATGTCCATTCCTGTGGCCGGATGTATTTCATTTTTCCGTCGATGATGGATTTTGGATTTAAGACTTCTCCTGATTTTTCAATAATCTCGGTTTGCAAACCATATTGTTTGGCTGCGAATTTTACATTTTCGTTTATAAAATCAGATGTTTTTTTTGCTGAATAGAATTGAAAAGATGTTGCAACAATAAAAATTGCAATTAAAGCGATAAAAAATTGAATAGCTTTTTTCATGTATATTATTTTTCCAGTTTATACAAATACAATTGACTGGGTTCGGGCCAGGGTTCAGGCCGGGGCCGATCGCGATTATGCGCCAGAGTTTCCCACTTCAGCATGTAACGGATTTCATCTTGTTCGGGATTACCAATGTCACCTGTTGTACGAACCTGCAATCCGGGAAAATCGCCTTCGGTTTTTAATGATTCACCAAATGGTTCAGGTTTCAGCACTTTTCCCACATTATCGAAATTCTTGTCAAGAAGAATGGTTCCGTTTCCGTATTTCACATGCCAGTAACTGAATTCATAAAATCCATCGTTACGCGGTTTAAAATCTCTCAGGGAAACTTCAAAAACAATACTTCCCCTGCCAGAAAACTCCCAGCGGTAATCCCAGTCGGTAATTTGTTTTGAAACCCAATTTTTTCCTTCGATTTGAGCCACAAAAAGCTGTAGGTTACCATCGTCGCCGTATTTGTGGTAAATGAAAACCGGATTGTTGTCTTTATCCAGAACGAGCCGGGCTGCGAGGTTAATGATTCCACCTCCCGGAGGTACCGGATCTACAATCAACGATTTGTTTTCGATGGTAGCCGGCAATTCAACCGGTTCACCAAAAGCGTTGAACCAGTTTTTCAGGTCAGGACTTTTCATGTACGATAAATCGTGGTTTGTTTCACAATCAGGCGTATCGCGCCAAACCCAATACACATGGTACCAGTCGTCCTTCATTAATGTTGGCTGCGACTGGTAGGCATTCATCAGACCCTGACCGTCGGTAAGCGGAGCATCGAGCAGCCTGCTCCAGGATTTTGTTTCAGTGTTGTAAGTGTTATAAATTTCGTTGCCGGATCCACTGCTTCCGTCACGGTAATGAAAGATGAGTTCACCATTTCTGTCGTTCATAAACTTGGGATAGGTGGCTCTTTTTTCATCGGTTCCAACCATTTCCATTTCCTGTTCCAAAGTAGAAATGTCATTCGGAAGGGAGCTTTTGAAATAGGTTATCGGATGTACGTGCATGTTCCCGGAAAGATGGATATGGTTTTCCTTATCGATTCCGAGGGTAACCGAATTGTGACTGTCCCAGCCAAGTACGGTGCTTGTGCCACCGTGGGTTTCGCGGGATGTGGCCGGCATAATGTGCAACTGGAACTCCGGGTCGCTCAGATTACGTTGCCCGACTACCATATTTCGGTTGGCATTGTAGTAAGCAATGTATTGCCGTTCTCCGTGTGTGAGCAAGGAAAAACCAACCGGGTGGCCTGCCCAAACGCTGTCAATTTCAATGGTCTGAACAATGGTTTCTGTATTCCCGGTTTCATCGATTACAATTGGTTCCTGTGCTCCCGATTGTGAGCATCCTGTTAAAAATGCCAGGGCTATTGTTAAAAATAAAATGTACATCATGATTTTCATTTTTTTATTGTTTTTTCCAAACACACAAAGAATTGGCAATTGTGAAACGCACTCCGATTTATAATTCAGGTTCAACCAGCAACCGCCAATTGTTTTTCAGTCGTTCCGAAAACGTATTTTCCCAAAGATTCTGATAATCCTGATTTTCATATATGCGGGCTGCCCGTCTAATCAGCAATCCCAGGTTGTTTTCGGTGCTTTCCCATCCTGAAATCTGTTCGTAGGGCCAGTCCTGTTCACGGCCGATAAATCCGATTAAATAATCCAAGGCTTTTTTTAACGAACCTCCCTTTGGATTGGTATAGCTGAAAATATCGACGCCAACTTTCAACCCCAATTCACCTGTATCGAAAAAATTGCGCAGATTGCTCACCGAATATCCAAAAGCTTTAGTACGTATTAATTCGTGTGGCTGGCGGCCATCTTCTTCTATCATTGGATCGATTCTCCGTTCAGCCATTTCTCCCACTTTTTGCCTCACGTAATCGTCTTTTCCCAGGAAATAAGCAATGCCACAGGCCTGCACATCGTAAGCCACCGAGTGGTTGTTTTTGTAATCGTCTTCCTCTTTTCCAAATTCACTGGTTGTAAGCCACGTAAAATATGCCTCAAACCAGTTCCGCAGCCCTATTTTTTCTTCCACAGTTAACACACCGGAGGATTCGAGCAGGGCGATGGCATCTACCAGTTCTGCAAACGACCTGCCATCGATAATTCCGATAAAACGGCCTTCTGTTCTTCCCGGAATGGATTGTCCGTAATTCAGGTGCGGGTTCATCAGCGTTTCAGGATTCAGAAACCAGACCCTTAAAAGTTCCGCAGTTTTTTCTGCGTAATCCTCTTTTCCGGAGAAAAACCAGGCGAGGGACAAATTCCGGACTGCATTTATCATTTTACTTTTTTGAGCGCTGTCCAAATTTTCCCGTTCAGGATTCACTTCGCCGTCGCGGCGAATGTAAGGCAAACCATCGGGTTTTTCGGGATCGGGCCACCAGTAAGGCCCCATGCTCATATAATCGTTTTTGGAACCACTGGGCGGAACCAGATTTTTAAAGGTAACCGAATAAACTCCTCCTGCGAGCGCTTCATCTGCCTCTTTTAGCAACTGATTAAAAGCCGGAAGAAATTCACTTCCACCATTTTTCAAATCAGATTTTACCTCGTCCATCCATGAATACTCCCAGCCACCGAGACGAACGTCAGCAGTTTCAACTTTTTTACTGTTGCAGCCGGAAATCGTTATAAAGAGCGTTATCACAAACAGGAATAATTTTGTTCTCATTTTTACCAGCCTTTTAACGTTTTATATCTCAGTAATGCTTCCACAAAATAGTAGTCGGCATAGGTTAAAGGAACATCTACTTCACTGTTTCCGGGCAAATGGCCGACACTTCTTTTCAAAACAAAAAAACCGTTTGTACCAGGTTCGGCCAGGTATTCGGGTGATGCCAGCGTAGTAAGCTGCTTTTCGGCCATTGACAGGTATTTTTGGCTCAATTCGCCTTCAGTGAGGGTGCTCAGTTCAATAAGCGCCGATGCCATGATTGCTCCGGCAGATGCATCTCTCAGTGCATCCGGAATTTCAGGAGCCAGGTAATCCCAGTATGGAATTCCGTCCTCCGGCATATTTGGGTGATCGATTAACAGGTTAGCAATAGCTGTGGCCTGGTCTAGATACCTTTCTAAATTTGTTTCGCGGTACATCACCACATAGCCGTACAATCCCCAAACATTTCCTCTCGCCCAGATGGATTCATCGAATGCCCCTTGATGCGTTTGTTTAACATGTGGCAATCCGGTTAGGGTATCGTAGGAAACCACATGGTATGAGCTGTTGTCAGGCCGAAAATGGTGTTCCAGGGTTTTATCGGCATGTGAAACCGCTACATCCCTGAATTTTTGTTCCATCGTATGGTCAAAGTTCCACATCAATAATTCCAGATTCATCATATTATCGATAATAACCGGGTATTGCCATTTTTGACGGTTGGAATCCCATGACCGAATTACTCCCAAATCAGGGTTATACCTTTCCAAAGCGCTTTTTCCGGCCACAACCATAACATCGCGGTAATCTTCACGGCCAGTAAGCCGGTAGCCATTACCAATACTGCAGTAAATCTGAAATCCGATGTCGTGGTCATATGTATTGTATTTCTCTTTTTCAACTCTTGCTGAATATTTTTCAGCCCATCCCATGTGACCGGGGTCACCTGTATATTCATACAAATACCACAGCACACCGGGGAAAAATCCGCTACACCACCATCTTGAATCGGAAGTAATAATTTCATCCTTCTCTTTTACATACGACCTTGGCAACCTTCCCTCTTTATCGTCTAAATACTCAGCCATTCCCAATGCCTGTTGTTCAATTACATCAAAACTTTTGGAAATGACTTCCTGCATTGGATCGGTTTTTTTGCAGGAGATGGTACTGATTAAAATAAAAAAAACAATTCTGGCAAGGTATTTTACTGATTTCATCTTTTGTTTCATTTTTTCAAATTTATTGATTTTATAATTGAATGGTTACACTGTCTCCTGCATAATTATCTTTTGGCAGTTCAATAGAAATTTGTGTAGTTCCTTCATTTGAATTCCAAACTGTGTTAAAATTTTCTCCGTTCTTTTCAATTTTTGACGAAACTGAAAGAGTAAACCTGAATAGTTCGCGATTTGGATCGGACACCGAAATTTCGGTTATTTTTTCGCCGTTCATTTTAAGAATTACGTTTCCCGGATTGTAAGAAACCAGCTTTACACTGTTTGCAAGCTGCAATTCACCACCTTTATAAAACACGGCCTGACACATATTTAATCTTGAATGTTTAACAGCCTGAATTTCGGGCGTGTTCGATAAAATTTCAATATTGTTTTTCGAGCTGTTTTTTTCTAAGTCTGCCATAGTTGTTGCCGGTACCACAATATATTCATAGGTTTCTTCAGATGCCCTTTGGCCATGGTTGAGCCACAGTTTAAAAACATCGAGGCTGATTTGATCTTTGGGCGAATCGGACTGTTTGTTGATTCTCCACCATGATCCTGTTTCAGCACTGTTTTTTAATTCAACAGTTGCCGGTTCAGGAAATACGTAACCAATTCCATCGTGAAAAACCCAATCCACGATTTCAAATTCGTTTTCCCCTCTTTCAACGACCGATTTATTGTTACCCGAAGAAAGCGTAACATCGTCGCGAAGCAGGCATTGGTTGACCGTTGTAACCACCGGGAGTTGTTGTTTACACGAAATTCCTGCGCCCAAACAAACATATTCATCATCGAAAAAAAACCAGCTTTTACGGGCCACCAGCGGGTCGTGCGGACTTCTGAAATCAATCCCAACTGCTGCATAAATTCCGTCGGTTACTGCACCCACAAAATCCATGGAACCTAATTTCTGAATTTCATTTGGGGCCGGCAATTCAGGTTTTTGCATAATTGTGGCGCCCGGAACTTTCTGGTAATCGAACACCGGGGCAAGGTCGAAATGTTCATCGCCTGTTCTGGAAATATGATTGGCACCGTCTCCGCGATGATGGTTTAACAGCCCTTCACTGTTGTATGGGACTTCCATATTGTGGGTGCGGGTGGAATACATTCTTACAGATGTAAACCATTTGGGGCGCTGAAAAGAAAAATGTTCTGAATGCCAGTAAAAAGTAGCATGAGAAAGTGTTGATTTAGCCCCATTATCGCGGGTATTTTTGATTTCTTCCAGTTCACTTTTTCGGTAATTGGTGGAAGTGAGCAATTTTGAAATGATGGACGAGCCAAAAGGACGTAAAGTTCCTTCGCGTGAAATGCTCCTGTTTTTTGCACCCGGGTCTGGATATTTGCCAAAAATAAGGTGTTTGCAAATTCCATCGAGGTAATAATCAACAAGCTGGTTGATTTTCTCCTCAGAAAAAGCATATTCTGTTTCTGCGGTGTAGGCTACCCATTCAGCAAAAGCATCGGCATAACCTGTTCCATAGGAAAGCGTGTTGTTCACGCCATCAACCCGGTGGTGAAAACTGTAATCGTACTGAATGCCGCGCCCGCCCATTTCGCGATTGGCAAAGCCTGAAGGAATATGACGAAATCCGTAACCGTATTCAGCGCCAACCCATTCCGAGAATTTAATCTCGCTTTCAATCACTCTGACTACCTTGTTAAAAGTTTCTGTATCCCCAACGAAGAGCATATTTTTTGCCTGAATTCCGGCAATCTTAATGCGGTCGCCGCCCGGACGTGCACCCGGTGCATCAATATGTGCCCGGCCAATAATGGGTTGTGCTTTTTCCATCAAATCCTTCGGCAGTTCGTCGCCAACAAGCAGCATTAAATGGACCAGATTATTGGGAGTACCAATCTGGTTGTGCCACCAGTTTTGACAAATGTAATCGTTGTCCACCCAGTTTTTTAGCGCCAGTTCAATCGCATTTTTTACTTTTTTATTTTTATGGAATTTCGAGGATTTTGCTTTGAAAGCCCTTGCCAACGTTACCATATTCCCAAGGTGGTTCCGGTGTTCAAAACCTTCGTTGGAAACGTCCTCGTAATTAATTCCTGGCCATGTTCCATCTTCCCGGATTGAATTCACCAAATTCTCAATTTCTGCATCATTAACAGATGACTGCATCAGAGTTTCATTTACGCGCTTTTTTATCATTTCAAAATCGGTTGAAGCAGCAAATACGTTATGTAGTAAACCTAAAAGTATAAAGCTTAAAATCAGTGTTTTTTGTTTGTTCATTTTATCAGATTTTTATGAATTAATGTTCAATAATTATTAATGGACTGTTTTTCAATTCAAATTCTATAATCACTTCTGACTCCTTTCTTCGGTCTTCCGACTTCGGCCTCCTGACTTCTTTACCCCCTGCCCGGTAAACCGGGCTTGTCCCCTTTAACAGGGGGACATTGGTGCAAGAAAGTTTTGTCTTCCTTTTGCTAACTTCTTTCTTCCGTCTTCCCTCTTCCCTCTTCCAGGTATTTTTACCCCCTGCCCGGAAAACCGGGCTTGTCCCCCTTAACAGGGGGACATTGGTGCAAGAAAGTTTCGTCTTCGGTCTTCCGACTTCCGATTTCGGTCTTCTCTCTTCTCACGGTCTCCTGTCTTTCCACAGCTTAAAATCGTCCCAGTAAATTTGCAACGTTTTGCCTTTACTGCTCATGTAATCAATCAGTTTTTTCGAGGTGTATAATTTCAGCGGATTAAAATCGGTTACCCCATCGGGATTCTGATCGTGCGAGTTGTGCGTGAACTCAGTTACATCGAAAATCACCGCTTTTTGTCCGCCATCCGGCTGAATGGTCATATAAAAGTTGCCTTTCCCTGCATCACCTTCTTTGTAATAATAATCCATTGTGAACCATTCCCCGAGTGGAACTTTCACATTCTGATTGATTTCGGACCAGAGTGTGGTGTATTTCTGGCTGCCGTCTTCAAAAAGCTGGCAATCCTGGCCATCGAGAATAAAATACAGATCGCTTTCAACAGAATCCGGTTTTCCCAGGCCAAGTGTAATACGGAAACCAAAGGGCACGTTCTGGCTCCAGGTAATGTTGTTCCAGAATTCGGCAATGGTTAGCCAGTGAATTTTGTCGGGAAAAGTGCGCACCGTTTTCATATCTTCCGGCAAAAAAATCCTCACCGACTGGTAAAATTCCTTCAGCCCGGTTTTTCCGCCGTAAATATTGGCCTGAATCCGACCTTTTGTGCCACCCACATTGGGTTCGTTTAACCAGAAATGCAGCACGTGATTTTCGGGATTTCCGGGTTCGGGCACTATTTTGACAAAACGCTGGGTGGAGTCTCCTCCCTGGTATTGCAGGTTAAAATCTCCGACCAGCGGATTGTTATCCAAGTCGTTCGCCCAATCATTTTTTTCACTGAAAGAAAGGTCTGTTCCAACAATATCGGCATCCGAACCTCTTGATATCACTTTGGATTCCGGTTCAAATCCGGATTGAAAAATCAGCACAGGTTCTGAAATGTTCTCCTCATTTTGCGCCTGCGTGCAGGAAACAAAAACCAGAAGCGGAACAAGGACGACTAAATATATACTATTCATTTTTAACAGGATTTAATTCAAAATTTATCTATTTCTAATTTTCTTCCATAATTTTTTGAAAATACCATCTCACCCCGGGATCGTAAGGTGTGCCCTTTCCGCCCAAATCAAAACGGTTTTCAAAATCCTGACCGGCACCCTGAAACCAGGTATTTGAATGAAAATGGACAAATAAACCGGGTTGGGTTTTTGCCGCTTCAATTTCATTCCAATGAATTTTTTTTGCTTCATCAGGATAAACGCCCTGCGGAGTGAACTGACCGGTCCAGCCGCCAAAAATTTCAACATTTACGATGGGTTTTTCAGGTACACCTTGGGCTTTAAAGAAATTGTAATGCCAACCGCTGTCGTGACCTTTTTCTATATCGCCGCTAAACGTGTCAAAAAGCAAGACATCCACAAATTCCGATTTTCCGATAACCACATTGGAACTGTCGTGGTAACCGCCCGCCCCAACAATACGGTTGGAATCAGTTTGTTTTACTTCTTTACACAAACCAATAATATTTTGCGGATCATTAAAATTAAAAGCTTTAAAATCTTTGTAATAACCCGAATTTTGCTCGTTGGCAATGTTAATGATGATGTTATTGAAAGGCTTAAGTTCTTTGGTAACCGTGCGAACTGCATTTCGAATGGCTTGTTCAGATTTCAAATTCCCGATTTCAGGATCGCGAACAGTACGCTGGTAAAATATGCCCACAATTACCACCATTTCTTTTTTAGAACAGGCTTTTATAATCTGCTTCAACCTCTTTAAATGTTTTTTATCGATGGTTTTTCCGTTTTCTGCAAACGGGTCGGAGTAACCTCCACTTGAACCCTGCACAAAAACAGAGATGGTATTGATCCCAACTGATTTGTAATCATCCAGATTTTTTATCAGATTGCGGGTATATTCTTCTGATTGCGAAGCACTCGCCACACGCACACCCCACATATCGAAAGGTTTGCCATTCAGTGTAAAAAACTGTCCCTCAACTTTTAACTCCTGAGCTGATGCCGGGGAAAAACCCAGGCCAAAACATATCAACAACAAAAAAAGAAAACCTGTTTTATTCATTCATATTTTAATTTGTCTGATAAACGAACTTTCATTTTTAAAAGATGCAATAACTGTTTTTTTACACCGGCGTTTAATCCGGTGGTTTTGGCAATCTGTCTATTTTGTTGGCTTTAGCATTTAATTCTCTTAACAGCTAAAGCCTGTTTCTCTGTTGTTATGTCTGTAACTACCGGGCTGAAGTCGCGGTGTAAAATTTATACCAATTAACTCCTACTCTCCTGAAAGCCTAACTTTTATATTCGTTTTTTCACCTTCAACGGTCCAGGCCGGAATACGAATTTCGAGGCGTTTCAGGCCTTCAATTTGCCGGTCGAGTTCAAGAGGCGCCGGATAAAGCGAAACAACTGAAACCATCAAATCGGGATGTGAAAGGTTTTCCAGTTTTAAAGTTTTGCCATCCTGTTTCAGAATTGCACCGCCATCAACAATTTCCACATCGGCGGTGGTCAACATGTGCCATTTTATCTCTTTTGTATTGTCATTGATTTTAATATCATCTTCAATAAGGATTGAAGTTGGGCTGTCTTTTACAAATTTCCGGGATGCACCTGCAACCAAATTGCCCAGTGTTGCAGACATATCGAATGTTGCTTCAGGATTGTTACCTGCTTTGAAATCGGTTAATGTAACCAACCCTTCGGTGCGGTGCAGAGAGTCGTTAACGGTTATGGTGCTGTGTCCGTAATTATTTTTGGTAAGCAGTGTCCAGCGTTCACAGTTCTGACAGCGGCCCCACAAATCGAATCCGGTAATTTCCAGTTCGTTATAGCTCTGGTTTCCAGGGTCGATAGACCAGCGCACGCCATTCAGTTCGAAAATAAAAGAACCTCCGTCCATGTTACCATGGTTCACCATTCCGCGGCCACCTTTTCCACCAAAATAATAATGGTGCAGATCATTTTCACCCCCTGTAAAAACAACAACAGGATTTGCTCCCTCACCTTTCCATGCAGTCGGAACTTTTTCTGCTCCCTTTTCTTCATATTGCGCAATCCAAACCAATGCTGCCCCTGCAAGCCTTGATAATTTCCCCATGTCTTCGGCAGGCATTAAAAACCGTTCTTTTTCGAAAAAGGAAGCATTCCCGGTTTTGGTGCCAAACCAAGCCAGCGTAATATCGCCCTGTGCTCCGCGTCTGTCACCGCAATCGGCAAAGTTGTAATACCAGCCCGACGGGGTATTCATTAAAACCCGGAACACAGCACTCTCTTTAAATGCCGGGTATTCAAAATGGCCAAAGTCGGTACCGAAAGCACTTTCGAGCATTGCAGCAGTTGTAACTGAAAAACTGGTACCGTAACTCCAGTAGGTTGAACCTTCGGGATAAACACCGTCAGGGCCGTATTCGACAAGAGAATGAGGAAGTCCATCGAGTGCACGGTGGATTGTTTTAGCAGCCAGTTCGGGTTCTTCTTCGGCAATGGCAATGGCAGCGGCAATCATTCCGCCATTACACACCTGGTTCCAGTTATTGGTTCCGTAAGCCCAGCCAGGATTCCGGCCATTTTCGGGCCAGCTCGGTTTTATTCCTTTTTCAATCAATGCTGTTTTTGCCAGTTCGATGGTTGATTTGGGCAACTTTCCGGCAGTCCAGTCGAGTGCGATGGCAACTGCCATCGACATTTCGGCCACATCAAGGTAATGCGAGGGATTCCAGTCGGAGAAATTACAAACGGCAACAACCTCGTCGTTAATGCGTTGCAGAACTTTCGGGTCTTTATCGATGCGGTAAACCATACCCAGCATGTTTATGCGGTAAAGCATTTCGCGGGAAACCGAAAGTAATCGGCGGCCAGTCATAATTCGCTCCAGCAGTGGTTCGTTTTGAATTTCGGAAGCATTTAACTGAATGGCTTTGTACATGTTTTGGACCACAGGATCGGTTTTCAGTTTGTTCCTGAGGTTCCGTTCGGTTTGGGCATTCAAAACTAGTCGCGGCTGCGATTTCCGCAGGTTCTTTTTCAGGTATTGCACCGACATGGGATTGTCGAGTTTTGGAACATCTTCGTCGCCGGAGGAAGACGGGTTGATTCCTGCAGTTGCAAATGTTGCTGTTACAGCAAAAATGCACATTAAACTGATTAGAAAATTCAATTTTGTTCTCATTTTAATTGGTATTAGATGTTATAAATATATTCTTCGTTTTTTTAACGGACTTTTCTCTTACTCAAATTTTTATAGTCATCGGTTTCAAAATTACTAATTGCAATATAACCAGGAATTAATCTTCCGGCTATAATACTGCCAATCAAGGTAGTGACATTGTTCGGAGCGCGTCCGCTTCGATAGAAATTCCTTCGGAAGGGGAATTTAAGGGGGATTGAGAAATCATCTCAAAAATTCTGAATCCCCCTGAAATCCCCCTTTGGTATAAATCATTCGTTTTCCAAATTTAATATCTCGACCAAATGGGGACTCGCTTCGTGGAACTTTGTTGCATATCTCAATGAACTTCAAATAAATACATTTTTTTTTAAGATGACGAGCTGAAGCCGCGGTGTAAAATGGATCGTTTTTTAATTCATTTTATAATCAAATATTTTTCTATATCCGTTTTCCAAAACTTCAATTTTCAACTTACCGGACTCCTCTGTTATCCGGGTGATTTGAATTTCCGGAACCTCTTTTTCAAATGGAATTACGAGGGTTACAAAACGGACGTTACTTTTTTCAGACTCTTTTTTTAAATGGTAACGAAAAGCCGGGCGTGGTTCCTTAACAGTATATTTAAAAGAAACCCAGCCTTCTTCCTCTTCAAGTTTCAAATCCGGTTGATTTTGAGTTTGAACGAAAACATTCCAGCCTTGGTTGAAGCCGGTTTGGACTGAATTTGCAGCGTGATTGAAAACCGCTTCTCCCCCACCCGGAGCCAGTTGGAAATGAATGGCTACATCGCCTGCTGCAGAACCGTGGGCTTCATCAACAATGACACAATATCTTTTATCCACAAAAAATACTGTACGCCGATGGGTCAAATCTTCGTAGCTCTTATTTTCAACCACCAAAACATCGAGGCTGTCTCCCGGTTGCCATAAAATCAGGTTCGGATCGTATTTTGAATTTTTGCCGTCAAGTGTAAGTGTTTGGTGCACTTTGGTTTGTCGAAACCAGGCCCGACCTTCGGGATTTCCGCTGTAAATGTAGCTTCCGGCATCAGGCATAAGGTTTCTGCCTCCGGCATACAAATCGAATGTTCCGTTATCTGGTTGACTGTGACCACCGCCATCCGGACCACACTTTAAAACCAGACAAACGGCATCCTCATCCCAACCACTTCGCATGGAATAAAGTCCGCTAACAGGAAGTGCATACGCAGTGGAATCAGGTTTTTTCCCTTCTTTTCCATCCGTTGCGAGATATAAAAAATCTTCCCTTCCGAAAAACTCCGCCCACTCCCTGAACCTTTCATTATGCTGACCCGGTGTTCCTTCCCAGGCATCGCCAAATTGTACGTTGGTGCCATTGGGCAGGCACAATTTCATGGGAACCTCACACATTTTTTCAATGCGTTCGAGGTAAGAATCCGGAAAAGCATTTTCAATTCCATTCATTTTCGCGAGTTCGTATGTTCTGAAAAACCAGCCAATGCAACCCAAATGGTAGCCCATGGCCAGTTCGCGTTGGTGCCCGTCGGGGTAAACCTGTATATTGATTTCATTATTTAACCGGCGAAATGCTTCTTCGCGCCATTTTTCAGCATTTTCAAATTCTGGAAAAGTGATGGCAATAAACGCCATTCCTTCAGCTTCCATCAATCCCCAGTTGCTGCGGGTAGTGTATTTTGTCATCAGGTATTCGGTGTGGTCGTGGCAACTGTTCAAAAATGCCACCAGCACTTCGGGTGTAAATGAAGGAGAATCGATAAACCGCTGAAACAAACCGGTCCAGCGGTAGCCGCGGATTCCGGCTTCGATGGAGCGCCAGGCATATTTGTGGTTTTCATCGTTGGGATTTTTTCGGGTCCAGTCTATGAGTTGTTCGCCCCAGGCTTCGGCATATTTTTCATCGCCAGTGTGCCAATAGACTTTTCCCATAGCTTCCCAGAAACTCATCCGATTGAGCTGCCAAACCCATTCGTTATCGGGCACCGGGCGGGTTCCCCAATCGATGTCGTCGCCACAAAAATAGGGCGGATAGGCAGGTTGTCCCACAAATATGTGTTTGAGTGCATTGTTGGCGGTTTCAAAATCTTTTTCGGTGGCAATATTTCCACGTGAAGTTGCAATTAAGTTTCTGTCGATTGGGTGGTTAACCGAGTTTCTTTGCTTGTAATAGTTGAGCAATTCGCGGGCTGCGTTTTCGGGATTATCCAAAGATTGTTTTACTTTTTCGAGGCCTTCAGAATCCAAATCGATTCTGGAGATCAGAGATTTCACTTCTACTGAAAAATCATTTATTTGTGCATAAGCCTGCTCGATAAAAAAACAAGTGAAAACAAAACAAAAAACAATTATTCTTATCGAAAACAGAACCGGAGATTTTTGAAATTTCTGAAAAACAGGCAATAAAAACATTTATTATTACTTCAATGTATTGAAAATTTCACCTTCCAATTTAAGTTGAACAGGATTGGTTTTTTTAAGAATATCGTATTTGTTGGTATTGTTTACCGGAATGTAAAGGTAATCTTTTTCACCAAAACTATTTAATGTGATGATAATGGGGGCAGTTGAGATGATTACATTCTTCCACATAGTTTTGATGTTTAAGAAGAAAAACTAAAACCAGGTATAAACCCGGTTATAGTTTTTCAGTGAAAAAACTAAAAGTCACTAATAAACCTCAGGAGAGTATGTTTCCAAAACAACTCCTCTGTCTCTTGCAACCAATACATCAGTAGCCTCGTAAGTATATTCTTCGTTTGAAACGGAAAAACTCAATTCAATACCATCTCTTTCTTTATCTCCCCATGCATATTCTTTTGATTTAAATACGCCGGTACCGGAAATGGTATAAGGAGAACCTTCAGCAGCCGTAATTGTACAATTATTTCCGTTGAAAGTTAAAACCATATTTACTTCGCCGGTCATCACTTCTGATTTCAAAAATGTACTGAGTGAAACCTGATATCTTCCGGTTGTAACCAATTTTGCTGTTCCATTGTTTTCCACATACGTTTCACTGTAAGTTGTGTTTTCAACAACAGCATTGGCAGCATCTTTTACGCTGCTTGAACCATAATGAAAATAGGTGCCATGAAATTCGTTAATGTATTTTACAGCAAACATGGTAAAATCTTTTGGTGCCACAATCCACTGTCCGGCTACCCGGGGATCAGCATTCGGATTGTCTGACTGCCCCACCAAAATAGTATCAACATCTGCCGAACCAGTAATTCTGATTGGTACAACATAGGTATTTTTTATGGCAAGCGGATCGTTAAAGAATGCATCGGTTAACTGTACTTCAACACCTCCGTTAAATTTACCACTTGGTATCACAATTTTGCTGTTATCGCTTAACGTGTAGTAACTTGATGGAAGGGCGTGAATAGTATCGCCGTCAGCAGAAAATAAAACTCTGTTGCACAAACTTTCATCCACTTCAATACCGAATTCCCTGTTTTGAGTGTTTTCGTAAACTCCACCCATAGCAACAGAAATAACAAATTTATGATCGTTATCATTCGAGTTGTCATAAATGTAATCGCCCAAAACCAGTGTTCTTACCGGAAACTGATACGGAAAATATCCGGATGTATAGTCAAAGTCAGGATGGTCGATATCAAAATTTTGACAGGCCATCATCCCGCTTGCTATCAATAGTATTAAAAGTATTTTCTTCATCTTTATCTATTTAAATTTTTCAAACAATTTAGTTCCAGCCTTTATTCTGTATCAAACCAAATTTAACAATTTCCCTGTCAGGAATTGGACCGTAATGCATATATTCATTATTATAAACACGGTCTTCCACATTGAACGGAGTATAAGTATTTCCACTAATCCGAACACCTTGAGCAGGAACGGTTAAATCTTCTTTCCATCTGCGCACATCCCAAAAACGGAATCCTTCAAAACAAAGTTCCAGTCTTCTTTCATTGCGAATTAACTGACGCATTGCTCCCTGGTCTGAAACCGACTCCAGGTAACTATCGGGTTGTTCAATACCTGCACGGTTACGAATGGAAGCAATCACGTCTTTTGCTGAATACCCGTGAGCACCGCTTCCGTTTGGCCCCCATGCTTCGTTGGCTGCCTCGGCATAATTCAAAAATAATTCAGTGTAACGGACATGTGTATTGAAATGCTTTTGAGACGATGACGAAGATGGATCTACGTTAACATCTTCTCTCAGCATTTTTTTCAAATAGTACCCTGTCCGTGTAGAATTCTCCAATGAACCAATTGCATCGTCACCTTCGCCAACTCCGGTTTCTATGGCATTCCCGCGCATGGTACTTCCATCATAAACAATATACAACGATAAACGCGGGTCTCTTCCTTCGTAAGGATTCTCAGGATTAAAACCTGAACTTGGGTTGTTAATCGGATAACCGTTTGCCATGGGAAATGCATCCACCAGGTTTTGGGTTGGATTAATTCTTCCGTTTCCGTAAATTGAAGGAGGGAAATTATCGCTTTCCCTTGCGTTGTTTGTATAAATGGGTCGTCTCCAAAGAACTTCCTGAAGGTCTTTTCTGTCTCCACTGGTTAAATCAGCTTCATCTACTTGTTCTTTCAGGTAGAAAATGTGTCCTTTGGGATCCAGTCCGCTAATTCCGCCTACTTCATTCAGCAACTCAGCCGTAAAGTTTGCAGCAGTTTCCCATAAGGCAGCATCATTTTCCGGATTAAATGCAGGACTAGCAGCCAACAAAGCTAAACGTGCTTTTATGGCTTTTGCATGGCGTCCGGTCATTCGCTGCAACGTGTTGTTCCCAAATACGGTATTGTAATTATCCAGTGAAATTCCACCAAATCCGGCAGGGATATTTCCCTCGCTTACATCGCCATAATCCATGGGAAGGTATTCCAGTGACTTATCCAAATCGGCATAAGCACTTTGAACAGATTGAGCGAAATTATCTCTTGGTTTGGAGAAATCTTCCTGCGTTTGCAAAAATTCATTATATTCTGGAATACCCAGTAATTCACCATTTTCGCCAACACCGGCATGGTTCCGTAAAAGGAAATACTTCATCAGACCTCTTAAAGCGTAAGCTTCGCCTGTAAGTCTTCTCACATATAAATCGTTTAGTGTTTCGTCAGTCCATTTCCATGGCACTTCCTCCACTACATCTAAAAACTGGTTCAGCGACAAAATTGACCTGTTGCAATCATCCCATAAATTTTGCGGATTGTATAAAGCAGTCCACTCCCCGGTTGCCATACGCATGTATGAACTGAATTTATTATTCGTCACGGCATCGTCAGTGGCTACTTCATCCCACCAGTAATCATTTGTTGGAATGTACGCATAAGCTCTGATAAGTAAGCCTTCTGCAAATTCAGGGTCATCATATACCCTTTGCAATGTACTGTGGTTATCATCTTCAGGTTCCAGTAACGCGCATGATGACACAAACATTATCAAAACCAGCAGTAATGACCATATTTTATTTAATTTCATAATTAATCTTTTTTAATGAATTAAAAATTAGCTTTTACCCCCAGTGAAAAAGTTCTGGTATAAGGTTCTGCACCTACTCTCAAATCTCTTATTTCACGGTTTTTAGCAAATTGGTAAACATCTGAAGCATCTATAAATACATCCAGATTTTTCATAAACAACGTACTGGCAACTACCTGCGGTACTTTATAGGTAAGCTGAATTTTTCTGATGCTGAAATAATCGTTATTATACAGCCAGTAGCTTGACCTGCGGAAGTTGTTGTTGTCTGACTCGGCACTTAACCTTGGGTAAGTTGCTGTATTTTTTGTTTCCGGAGTCCAGCTTCCAAGAACTACTTCAGAATACTTATCGTTTCCGTCAACCCAGTAATAATTTCCTTCCATAAAGGTTTCGGAACCTGACCGGCCCTCGCCCAAAACATAAAGGGTGAGGTTTTTAAACGATAATTTTATATCCAGACCACCTGAAAGCGGAGCTTGCCAGCGGCGCAAATAAACTTCATCATTTCCATCAACAATGCCGTCGCCATTCTGGTCTTTGTATTTAATGTCGCCAGGTTGCACTGCGCCAAAAGCCTGAATCGGGCTGTTGTCAATATCAGCCTGGTCTTCAAACAGACCCACAGCTTCCAAACCGAAAGTTGCATCTCTCGGATGTCCTTGCCTGTATTGATAGTCGTTGCTATATACTTCATCTACAATAGTACGTTCTGAAGTAACATAAAGCATATTCACTCCTAACACCAAATTTAAATCACCAAAAGATTTGTTTAAATCAATGCCAGCTTCAACTCCTTTGTAAACATCGGCTTCGAAATTTTCGTAAGGAATGTATGGAGTATAGAAACTGGGGTAAATTGTATTTGGCCGCGTAACCAAATCGCTGTATTTTTCATAAAATACGTTGGCTTCAACACCAAGAAATTTATCAAAAAATAATCCGTCAAACCCAAAAGTTAACTCGTTGCGTTTGGCAAATCCCAGGTTTGGGTTGTCGCTCCAGCTTGAGCTCACACCACCCCGGCTTCTGGTTGCTTCGAACCAGTTGTAACTGCCGGAACCGGCATACCGGTTATCATAGTAGAAGAATCCGCCAATAGGAAGGTCAGAATTTAAAATACCGCCAGACAATCTTAATTTCAAATAATCAATATTATCAGCCGATGCCATAAAATCTTCCTTGCTCATCATCCAGGCCAGCCCCAAAGAAGGAGAAAATCCGCCCCTGTTTCCTTCGGGTAATTTTACTGAATTGGCATAGTTGCTGCTAAAATCAACCATGTACTTTTTATCAAATACATAATTAACCTGAAGTCCAACATGCGCTTGTTTTACACCCTGAAAATCGTTGGTTTCTTTAAAGTTACTTCCATAACCCAGTAACGAACCCGTTACGTGATGTACATTGTTAAACATTCTGTCGTAACTGAATAATCCGTAAAAACCAAACCTTCTGCGAAACATGGCATTTCCAACAGCCTGAGTTCCCGGGCGGTTGTCAGTACCATGTTGTCTTAAATCAACAATCATATCTTCGTCTTCTGCCCAGATTGGTTCATATACTGAGTACTGATTGTAAACAGTTTGGTCATACGCAGTAAAATAATCGAAACTAATGTTGGTATGGAATGATAGTCCCTGGGTTATCGCATTCAAATCGAAATCAACCCGGTTATTGAAAGAGAACTTCCTGAAAATCCGCTCGTAAACACCACCGGCATAACCATCTCCAAAAGGTGTAGTGATGTAATTCGAATTTCCACCAATGAGATATTCCCCATTCACATCATTTTTCCTGGCGTTTAACAGGCTGTTTTCAGAATCTATTAAATCAAACGGTAATAACGGAGTATATAAATGAGGTCTGATACTTGAAGCTGAGCTCCAGTAATTTCCTCTCTGACTCCTGTTATTTCCGAAAAGCGAAACTCCGTCAACCGATGTTTTAATCCAGTCATTCACTTGTAAATCAACATTACCACGAACATTAAATACGTTGTTTCGCGCATTGGCGCCTTCACCAAAATCAAGCAAACCACCGGAAGAATACCAGCCAACATTTGAATAATATTTGGCTACATCATTTCCTCCGGAAAACTGGCCGTTTAAATCGAAATAACTTTTAAATGGTTTCAGGTATTCATCGGAATAATAATCTACATCAGGATAACGATATTTATTTCCCGACCGGTAATTTTCAATTTGTTCTTCGCTAAATGCCTCAGATTGGCCGTCGTTGGTCCTGCCCAGGTTATAATAGGTCATGTAATCTGCTGAATTGAGGAACTTAGGTAAAGCACGAGGCGTTGAAATTCCGTAATTTGCAGAAAAGTTTGATTGCTTTTTAAAAGCTTCGCCGCGTTTGGTAGTAATCAAAATAACTCCGTTTACGGCAGCACTTCCATACAAAATTGATGAGTTTACATCTTTAAGCACGGTAATGTCCTCAATTTCAGATAACCTCAACGATTCAATGTCGCGTGGAAGGCCATCCACTATAAATAGTGCATTGCCTGAAAAAAGTCCGCTTCCGGTAGCATCTGCTACATCAATGCCAATACCAATTCCCCTGATGCTGTTGCCTCCAAGCATTCCTAAGGTGCGTCCGGTTAAAACATCGCCGGCCCAAATGGTATTATCATAAGCATTTACTTTATCGCCATTTACATTACTGTATGCACCTACAACATTACCTTCATGTACTTTACGGAATGCCAAATCTACCATTTCATCACTCCCATACAAAAACGGGGTTGATTTCAGGCTCAAGTTGGTTCTGTTTCTTGCTTCATCTATTGTAAAAGCGGTATTTTCAAATCCCTTTGCCTCTACTATCAACTTTGAACCCGGCTCAATTAACAGGGTAAATTTTCCATCGGCATCGGTTTTTGTATAGGCACTGCCACTGAAAATTTCTGCATTTTCAATCGGGTTGCCGTTTTCATCGACAATAATCGATTCAATGGTTATTAACCTCTCTTGCTGGGCAAATACTCCATTGGATTGGAATAAAATAACCACGCATAGAAAAGCTAATATTTTATAATATTTTTTCTTCATCTGTTAAAGTTTTTAATTAATCGTTTATGATTACCATCCCGGATTTTGTGGAAAACCCTCATACAATTTTGTAAAACCAACCTGAATGGGTAACCAGTTGTGTTTTTTCTCGGCAACCCTGGTTACTATTACTCGTTCAGCAATGTTGATCGGTTTACCGTCTTCACCCCTTTCAAAATCTATGGCTGTTTTATCCAGGTACCTGGGATCATTATTCCGGTTCCAGCGGCGTAAATCGTCAAAACGGGCGCCTTCAAAAATCAATTCAACGGCACGTTCGCGTACAATTTCTTCAAAAAATACATCGCGGCTGGCGGTAAATTTTCCAGCAATATTGGGTAACTGAGCCCTGTTTCTCACCATATTCAGCGCTCCTTCGGCTGTAAGATTATAATTGCCCGAAGTACTCTGAGGTGTTCCGCCGTTGCTGGCAAATAACACAGCTTCTGCATACATTAAATAAACATCGGCCATGCGCAAAAATGGAACATATGCAGAAATACTACCTGCCATTGAGGTATTAAAATCCGGTCCCATGTTGTTGAATTTCCTTGAATAATAACCCGTTACGCTTGGCGGATTGATTTGCGAACGATGACGGCCACCATTGTATAACTGAGCAAACTTATCAGCTGCCAAATCACGATGAATATGGTCTCCGTCTTTCACAATAATCTTATAAAAACGCGGGTCACGGTCTGTCCACGGGTCGTTGGGATCATATCCTGATTCCGGATCCGTTATGGGCAATCCATTAGCCATACCGTAATTCTGAACAATATTATGTGTTGGCACATCAGCAGATGAACCACTGTTTAATGCAAACGAAGAAGGAACTGTACCTCCGATAGCCGACCACCTTATACGCGTATGGTTGTAAATGGTTGGCCGCATGATAGCTTCTTTTCCACCCGGATGTTGTCTATTGGGATGAAAGAAATTCAGCATGTATTGGTCCCATGGCTGTAAACCATAAAGCCCAGTTTCGTCAGCCAAATTTAACAACTCACCAAATGCCTGTGCAGCACGCTGAGCCAATTCGGCGTTGTAGGTATTACTTCCGGTTGCTTCTTCGTTAGGCATGGGACTGGCGGCAAACAATAATGCTTTCCCATAGTATCCAAGTGCAAAAAATTTATTAACCCGCTGATTGTTATGACCTGAAGTTACCTGGCCTACTGTTGTTTCATCCCAATGATTGGGCAACAAATCGGCAGCAGCCCTGAAATCTTCAGCCATTTTCAGCGCTGTTTCCTGAAAATTCAATCGGTTGAATTCTTCTGTTACCAGGCTTTCGGTAGGACTTAAAACTCTTGTTATATAAGGCATTCCACCCCAGTAGCGTGAAATTTCAAAATAGAACCAGGCTCTGAAAAACAACGCCTGCCCTTTCAGCAAGTCTTTTTCTTCCTGTGTTCCTTCAAATAAACTTGGCTCTTCTTCAGTACCTTCCAGTTTTTCCAAAGCAAGGTTGGCTTTACGAATGGCATACCATGCCCATTCCCAAATTCTTCTGTTCCTTCCTTCCAGTGTAGATGGATTTACATTGGAACTACCATAAAAATAACCTTCATTTCCCCAGTAATTTCCAAGGTCAAACTGATAAGGATTTGGCCCCAAAGTTTCATCAGCAAATAAATATTTGTTCCAGGCTCCTCCTTTTTCGTGATCCATTACACAATTATACAGCTCCTCCACAAATCCCTGGAAACTTCTGAAGTTCCCGTATGCGTCTTTTTCAGAGATGCTGGCTTCAGGCGCCTTATCCAAATAATCTTCGCATGAAGTTGAAATGAAGAACAGCATCAAAAAAATCACATAAAAATTTTTATATTTTTTTATATTTTTCATATTTCTGATTATTAAAATGATAAGTCAATGCCTAAATTAATCCTTTTAACAGTTGGATAGGCTCCCTGCGTTGCGCTACCTCCAGAATAGGTTGTAGTCCTGTCATCCGGTAAATTAGACCAGAAGAAAAGGTTATTTCCATTCAGAAAAATTCTGAAATTGGAGAAGCCTGCATTTTTCACCCACTGCAAATCATTGAAAGTATATGCAATTTCGGTGTTTTGTAATCTCAGATACGAGGCATCGTACAAATAATAATGTCCTATGTTTTCAGCCTGCGTTTTCCAACGTGGCAGAAACGATGTAGCATCCGGATTATCTTTTGTCCAGTAATCAGCTACGTGACCATAAACAATGTCAATATCATTTTCATAATTGTTAAATCCTACGTAGCGGTTGGCATTGTTTACGCCGTAAAACTGAATCATAAAACTTAGACCACCGTAGTTGGTACCAACAGTAATTGTACCTGTATTCTGAGGAATCTCAGAATAGCCAACTGGCGGTGTATCTTCGCTGTTTTTAATGATTCCGTCGGCATTAAAGTCAATTAAGTCGTAATACCCCGGAAGCTTATCAGCATCATTGTTTTCAGTAGGTACACTGGCGTAAACCTCATCCCAGTTGTCATAAAATTCGGTTTTAAGCAACCGTTTATGCTGACCAATGGGGTACCCTTTTGCTTTTAAATAGTCGAATTGAAGCGGAGCATCATCGCGTTCAATAATTTCATTCTCGTTGTGTGTAACAGCGAGATTAGCCCAAATGTCGAAATTATTGTTGATTCGTTTATTGAAACCCAGTACAATTTCATAACCATTTGATTTTACATGGCCCAGGTTGGCACTTGGTGGTGTGGCTCCAAAGAACGGAGGTACATTCCGGCTACCGCCCGACATCAAAATGTCAGTCCTGTCTTCAGTAAAATAATCAAAACTCAAAGAGAGCAGGTTTTTTAATACACCAAATTCAACTCCAAAATTGGTTTTAGTTGCATTTTCCCATTGAATATCAGGGTTTCCAACTACCGCTTCACGGTAAAAATAGTAAGGTGCCAAGCCGGTAACTGAATTGCTTAAACGGGCTCTTCCTCCGTAGCCAAGCTGAGATTCATACAGCCAGCGTGAACCGCTCACTTTGTCGTCCCCAACTTTTCCAATACTGTAACGGATTTTCAGCCTGTCAACCCAATCAAAATTGAAAAAACTTTCATTTGAAACGTACCAGCCAACTGCTACAGACGGGAAAAAAGCGAACCGGTAACCCGGGCCAAACTGTTCCGAACCGTTATAGGCTCCGTTTGCTTCAAACAAATATCTTCCGTCATAGTCGTATGTTCCCCTGAAAACCCAGTCTTCACGATAATTTTTAAACATACTTCCTATGGCATATTCTTCACGTTTAAACACTCCCATACCCGAAACACTGTGTACATCGAATGTACGTGCATAGTTCATTTGGAACTGGTACATTAACCGGCGCGAAACAGGAATGTAATTTGTCCAGTTGGCTGAAGTAATATTCTCCTGACGAATGGACCATGGTCTCAAAAACCAGTCATATTCTTCATCGCCAATGGGCAGCAGCAAAGTATATTCACTGGGATCCTGATCGGGACCTTCATATAACAAAGGATAGATTTGTTTAAATGGAACGTTTGTTCTGGCTTCTGCCGGACGGATACTGTTTTGCTGATCGTAGATTCCACCTTCTGAGCGGATGCTGTTATCGTAAAACAGTGAGGCCTTTGCATTTAAACCTTCAGTAATAAACCCAAGATCCTGTTCCAGGTTAAAATCGGCATTCAACTGGGTTTGCCTTGTTTGCCTTACACCAATATTATATACAGCGGCAATTGGATTGACCGTGTTATTTCCTCCTTCCTGATAGGCGCCCCAGCGGCCATCGTCATACATGGGTAAAAACAGGTTGGGAGCCATACCATAAGTAGCACGCCACATCCAGGCATCGGCCCTGCTTGTACTTCCTTCATTATTGTAATTGGTATTTTTCTGACTGTAATAACCTGATAAGTTTAATTTAAACTTAGTTGTATTTGTCAGTGCAATGTCAATATTACTTCTGAAGTTAAACCTGTCGTAATTGTAGTTCGGATCGTAACTTTTGTAATTGTCGTAATCCTCAAACATGTCACCTTCATGCAAATAGGCCAGCGAGCCAAAGTACTGAACAGCCTTG
Organism: Mariniphaga sp.; assembly: GCF_041687215.1. NCBI lineage: Bacteria > Pseudomonadati > Bacteroidota > Bacteroidia > Marinilabiliales > Prolixibacteraceae > Mariniphaga > Mariniphaga sp. Next base: position 12,540 of record NZ_JAWLCI010000049.1, on the reverse strand, counting down.
CTACCTCCCTGGGCATTTAATGTCATGCGGTGAGAAAAACCCATATCTTTAAACATGGCGTCTTCCCAGTCAACGTTTGGATAAATTTCCGCATACTCGTCTGATTGCGGCCTCCTGTAACGTTGAACAATTTCATGAGGAACATAAGCGCCCCATGAGGGTTCGTTTAACACACCTTCCCGCTCGATAATCTCATTTTTGGCCATCATGGCTGCATAAGAATCAAGCTTATCCGGTTGTCTGGATAACATTATTCCGGTGGTTGTATAGTTAAAGTTCAACTTGGTTTTTCCTTCCATCCCACGTTTTGTGGTAATAAGAATAACACCATTTGCACCTTTTACCCCAAAAACAGCGGTGGCTGATGCATCTTTTAATACCGAAATACTTTCAACTTCATTTACATCTACGTTATTCATATTTCGTTCAACACCATCTACCAATATAAGCGGTTGGCCACCATTCCAGGTATTTTGTCCCCTGATAAAAATATTGGTAGCACTTTCGCCTGTAAGAATACCACCTGGTTCACCAGATGAAGTTAAGGCTACCATACCTGGAATTTGTCCTACCAGGCTTTCGGTAAGGTCAGTTGAATTTCCAGAGCGACGGAGCTCTTCATTTGATGCCTGCCCAATGGAGCCTACTACACTTTCCTTTTTCTGCACACCGTATCCAACGGCCACAACTTCTTCCAAACCAATCGATTCTTCTTCCATGGTGATGGAAAAAGAAGTTCTTTCTGCCAAAGCAATTTCCTGAGTACGCATACCCACGAATGAAAATTGCAAGGATTCGGCATTAGCCGGCACACGAAGCGAAAAATCGCCATCCATATTGGTAACAGTACCAATGGAAGTACCTTTTACAAGCACTGTAACGCCAGGTAACGGCAATCCTTCCCAGTCGGTTACATTCCCGGAAACTTCTCTTTGCTGTTGCTGCTCACCCTCAATTGCTAACGAATTGAAAGTGGGAAACATTAAAGCTAAAAGCAAAAAAGACAAAAGCAGTTTCAGTTTTAAGGCCGAAACCACCCGCAAACTTCCTCTGGGAAAGCATGATAATTTGCTCTTTTTTTTCTTCATAATTTACGATAAGTTAAAATTTGACAATATATACATGAGATTTATTAATTGATTTTTTCGTTTTGAAAGGATTATGGAGGTAATCCATAAAAAAATACCCAACCAGGGAAATGTGTCGTAAAATAGTAATTTTCATTGTTCATTTTTTAGTTATTTAATTAGTCTTCAGCGAAAGGGAACCACTGTAAATTATTCTACAATGGTTCCTTATATATAACTAAACTAAACTATTTCTCTATTTGTATTGATTACAATACACAGTCGATTTTTCACAATCGATTGCACGAAGCTAATATAAAATATATAAAATAAAACATGTTGAACAACATGTTTCTAAAATAAACTCCACTAAAATTCATGCTTTCAGGATAATACAAATAAGAAATAAATTAAAAAAAGTTAAAAAAATCTTTTTACACTACCTTCATGCTGTGCATTTCAAAATATTTTTAGGGTTAAAATGTTTTGCTGTTTGTAGCCTTTTCCGAAGCTATTTTGTACCTTGAAAGTTGGTATGTTTGAGTTCAACCATGTAAAAACAAAGCCGCAACCCGTCTTTCAACGAACTGCGGCTTATGCTCTCTGCTAAACCTTTTTAGTTATTGTCATTTCATCGCCACCTTTTTTAATTCCAACCAGGTGTTTGTTCTATTGCCGGGTTTTGCGAAATTGCACTCAGCGGTATGGGCCATAAATAGTGTTTGTTTTCGTCGAACACCGGATTTGCCCAGTCGGTTCCCTGATAAACGTCAACATAATCGATGCCGTCAACCTGAGTGGTTCTAACCACTGCTGCTCCTTCCGGATCGATTTCAGCTTTCATACCTGCATCGAAACGAATACCCAAATCAGGAATTTCAAGTTTTTTACCTTGTTTCCATCGCCTCAGGTCGTCGTAACGGAAACCTTCCATAAACAATTCAATTCTGCGTTCGCGACGAATTTCAACAATTAATGATGATACTCCGTCATTGGCGTATCGCGGGTCCATGGGTGGATTCAAATCGAGGTGCGGCATTCCCACACGGTCGCGCAACCTGTTGATACTGATATCCAAATCGGCCTGCGTAATGGTACCTAGTTCGGCCATGGCCTCGGCATAATTTAAGAGGGCTTCCCCAAACCTCAATATGATGGCAGGTGTATCGCCAGTATTGTAACCGGCAAAAGAGCCAATGGGTTCAAAAACCTTGCAAATGGAGTAACCGGTTTCGGAAGTTTGCCCACCCATACCTGATAAACGCGGGTAAGTACGCGTCTGATCGTTGCGGTTCCACTGCCACCGTTCTACATCGTCAGGATGCAAAATGGTTTGACGCAGCCTGGGATCGCGGTTTTCAAACACATTGCGGAACGAAGCATCGCCCTGATACTGATCTGAAAGCGTAATGGGCAGTCCATCGGCACACAGGTAATCTTCCACTAAACTTTTGGTTGCCCCGCCGTTGTAACTCCGGTGGTAACTTTGCGCGTTTACGACAAATACACCAAGCTGGTAACGCCTCCAGTACATCACTTCCGGAACACCGGTTAAATCTTGCCGGATTTTATGGATGGCCTGGTAATCGTTTTCCGGATCACCGGTGGAGTAAAGGTCATAAGGCCCGTCATCCATCAGTTCTTTTGCAGCTGAAGCAGCTTCCTGGAGCCACATATCGGCATTTGATTCACCGTGATATTTGCGCCAGGTTCCTTCAAACAAACAGACCCTAGATTTTACTAACAGTGCAGCCCATCGGTTTAAACGGCCCGGGCCACCTCCGTCGCCCCAGTCGTTGGGTAACCACTGGGTGGCAAAATTCAAATCTGCCAGCACATTGGTCATAACTTCTTCACGTGAATTTAGCGGAGCATATAATTCTTCGGAGTCAATGTTTAGTTCCCGATCAACCCACGGAGCACGACCATATTTTGAAATTTTATCGGCATAAAACCAACCGCGGAACAGGCGGGCTTCGCCTACATATCTGTTTACTGTTGCTTCAGCTACACCATTTTCAAGCGCTTTGGAATAGTTATCCATAAACACATTGATGGTGCGCACAAAAGACCAACCGCCATCGCGCCATCCATACAATTGCGGGCCGGAAGGAATGTTGTGTTTCCCTGCACGTACCTGCTGATATCGCTCATGGCGGGAATGACGCGGCGCAATATTGTCAGCAAATTCATCCAGGTACCAAATCCCCTGATTGTTGCTGTCAAAACCATCATCAAATCCCATTAAAATGGGCACATCGTTATCGTTCCTGGCCAAATCGTAAATCCGGTTGTTGTAAACCATCAGGTCGTTTTCGGTATTCCAGAAGGTTTCACTACTTATCCTGTCCAGCGGATACCTTTCCAGAAAATCGTTGTTTAATTCACAACTGTAAATCAGTGTGACCAACACTATCAAACTTAATCTTATGATATGTTTTTTCATTTCTTATTCTTTTTAACGTTTTTAGAATGTAACCTTAACACCAAGTGAATATACCTTATCGAAGTAATATTCCTGAGTAACCGTAGCCGTTTGTTCCGGATCGAGCGGTTTGTGCATGCCGGTAATGGTAAACAGGTTCATACCCGATAAATAGACCTGTGCCCGGCTCATGCCTATTTTTTGTGCTACAGATTCGGGCAACCAGTAACTCAACGTAATGTTTTTCAGGCGCATGTAAGCTGCATTCTGTACAAAGCGCGATTGCGGAATAATGTTCTTTTTATCGTCGGTACCGATGTGCGGAGCAGCAAAGTATGCATCCGGATTTTCAGGACTCCAGCTTTCCTCCAGGTACCATTTTTCAATATGCCCGGCGTTGAACGGGTAAAAGGCATTCCAGTTTCCGTTTGGCGGCAGGTAATCGCGTTTCATCCTTCCCTGGAAAAACAGGTTTAAGGTGAAGTCTTTGTATTGTAAATCCGGATTTAAACCAAAGGTATAGCGTTCTGTTGAATTTCCGATGATGGTCCGGTCACCCGGGTCATCAATGGTGTTGCTTCCCGAATCAATTTGCTCGTCCCCATTCAGGTCTTTGTATTTCATATCGCCTGCTCTCCAGTTGGCACCAACACGCGATTGGTCGGCATGTTGAGTTACTTCTTCATCTGTCTGGAAAATCCCTTCGGTTTCATATCCCCAAATTTCACCAATTTTTTGTCCTACCCGGTATTCAGACAAAGCACCGGTAGGATTGTCGTACTTGGTAATTTCCGACTGGTTGTCAGCAAGAGCCAGTGTTATGGAGTAAGTCCAGTCCTGGCCAATACGATCCCGCCAGGTGGCTGCCACTTCCCAACCCAAAGTTTTCAGGTCTGCGGCATTAGATTGGGGTGCAGAAGTACCCAGCAACGAAGGATATTCCACGTCCATTAACATGTCTTTGGTATCGCGTTGGAACATGTCAAATGAAACATCAAACCTTTGGTCCAGTATGGTGATATCAATCCCAATGTTTTTGGTTTCCACGGTTTCCCAGGTTAACGTGGGGCTTACCAAACCTGCCGGAGAAACAAACGGAATGCGCCCTGCTGAAGACATCATGTAGGGAGATGTTCCTGTTCCCATAGTTGAAATGTATGGATAAAGGTTGCTTAATAGCTGGTTTCCAAGTGTTCCATAAGAAGCACGAATCTTCAAATTATCGAGCCAACTGCTTGCAGCATCCATAAACGGTTCGTTGGAAAGCCTCCATGCGGCAGAAAAAGAAGGAAAAAATCCAAAACGGTCATCCTGCGGAAACCGGGAAGTTCCGTCGTAACGGCCATTGGCTTCCAGCAGGTACCGATCTTTATAGCTATAATTCAACCGGTAAAAGATACCACGTAAAGACAAATGAGAGCGGCTCCCGTAAGTTTCCTGTGTACCTGTGGTAGCGCTGATATCGGTAATCAGGGGCGTAATCAACTTCGCAGCTTTGGCGCCCACATAAGTATTCCGGCCCCATTCCTGATTAAATCCAACCATGGCTTTAAGGTAATGGTCAGTCAGTTCTTCAAATGTATATTCTGCATAAGCATTCATTACATAGTACTGGTTGTAGTTGGACCAGTTTTGAATATAGTCGTCGCCACTGAAGCCATTGCCAATTTGCAAATTAGCCAGGTCAGTATTTTGAATTCCTTCAATTTTACTGGCTACATCCTGCCGCTCTAAGTGATAGGTGCTGTAAGAGAAATCTCCCCGAACGAGCAATCCTTTTAACGGAGTAAGGGTTAAACCCTGTTTCATCAGCATCCTGTGTTCGGTTTCCACATCACGTCCACCTTCTTCCCAGTAAGGTAAAGCATTCAAACTCAGGAAATATTTACCAATGTATGGTTCATAATTTTCCCTGTCACCTGGTTCCAGGTAATAGGGCAAATCGGGAAAGGAAATCATGTGGTTGGGTTGCACCCTGGCCACGGTATTAATGTTCACATCCCAGTTGTAAAAGTGAGGCTGATCGTTGTGCTCGGCACTCCAGCTTATCTGGCTATCCAAAGTTAACCAGTCGGTAATTTCAACATCGCCTTTCATTAATACATTGTACCTTTTGTACATGTAGTTTTTATCGCGGGGGAGCTCCGCCCAGCCTTCCTTATCTATAAAACCGAAGGAAGTATAGTAGGAAGCTTTATCCGTTGCACCCGAAATATTTAAATCATATTTCTGCTGGTGCGACCAGTCGGCAATGGTCATATCCTTATAATCGGTAAAACCATACCGACGAAGACCTCCCTGATAAACCCCCCATTCGTTTTCAAAGGTGGGATTTTCATTCCAGCGCTGGAATCCTGCGAGGTAATCTTCATCGTAGCGCGGTGTGCCGCTGGTTCTGTTGGTAGCCTGGTTCCATGCCAATGCAGCTTTGTACGGATCGTTTTCCGGGTCGATTAAAGAAAGGGGAACAGTAGCTGACTGTTCGGTTGCCAACGTAACAGTCATTTTGCCTGGTTTACCGGATTTGGTTTCCACCAGAATAACCCCAAAAGCAGCCCTGGCACCGTAAACTGCTCCGGCAGCAGCATCTTTCAGCACCGTAATACTTTCAATGTCGTTCGGGTTCAGTTTATCCACATCACCGGGAACTCCGTCAATTAAAATAAGCGGCGAACCACCGTTGATTGATTCAAATCCCCTTACATTAAAATCGGCTGAACGTGTGGGATCACCATTCCTGATTGAAATGTTCAGGTTGGGAATAACACCCTGCAACCCCTGCCCGGCAGAAACAATCGGGCGGTTTTCAAGCCTTTCGGCGGTTGCCACACCCACAGAACCGGTAAGGTTAGCCTTTTTCTGTGTACCGTAACCAATCGCAACAACTTCTTCCAAACCAATGGTTGAAGTGATCATGGTTACATTAAAGGTTGTCTGACTTCCAACCAGAATCTCCTGGGGTTCCATTCCCACAAATGAAAATACAAGTGCGGCGTTGTCATTAACGCCAGAGAGCGAAAAATCTCCGTCGATTCCGGTGACCGTTCCTGTGGTTGTACCCTTAATAATTACCGATACACCTGGCAGAGGCAGACCTCCTTCATCCACTACTACCCCCGTTACGGTTTTTTGGGCATAGCCCCCAAAACTTACCGCAACGAAAAGGAAACATAGCAATAAAAAGCGCATAGCTTTTTTCATTCCATTTTTCTTTTTCATGAAAAAATAGTTTTAGGTTAAAAAATAAAAATTAATAAATACAAAAAGATATTTAAAATCGAGAATCTTATCAGGGAATAATTCGTTGATCAGACTGACCTTTTCCATAAGCAGATTTAATTATTATTTATTAGTTTATTTCAATTTTCCTCATTTGCAAGAAAATAAGACCACATTAGTTGCCTTGGTAAACTTTACTTTAATGAATAAACACGTTCTCCTCTTTATCAATAATTCACAATCGATTGCACGAATCTACAAAAACTAAACTGAATAATCCAAATTAAATCTCATCTTTTTTCGAAAAAACTTTAATTCGCGGATTTATTTCTCCGTCAAAATCAACATTCTTATTCATGTTTTGGACTAAAAAAATGAGTTCCGGTAAAGATAAAATCACCAGATAAATTGGTAGTTATTTATCGTACTCTTTCACTTCCACTTCACCACGTGCCACAAGGAGGGCATTCATGGCCAATGCCTGCAGTTCGTCTTCGCCGGGGTAGGTATAAACAGGAGCAAGAAAACCGACTTTCTGCTTTATTGATGTTTCAGTATTCGGACTAAAAGCCAGGCCTCCGGTAAGTAAAATCGCATCTATTTTCCCATTCAGTACTACAGCCATTTCGCCAATCATTTTTGAAACCTGGTAAAAAAGTGCCTCCTGAATCAGAAGGGCTTTTTCATCTCCGGATGCTGCGCGTTCCTCCACTTCTTTTGCATTGTTGGTTCCCAGATAACCCACATAACCTCCTTCGCCAACTACCATCCGTCGCACCTGGTCTTCAGAATATTTTCCACTAAAACAGATTCCGATTAACTGGCCAACCGGGAGTGTTCCAGAACGTTCAGGACTAAACGGGCCCTCGCCATCGAACGCATTATTTACATCCACTACCCTGCCCTTTTTATGCGCTCCTACTGAAATTCCACCTCCCATATGAACAACAATCAGGTTCATTTCTTCATACTTTTTTCCCATTGTTTTAGCATGCATTCTGGCTGTGGCTTTTTGGTTCAACGCATGAAAAATGGAACGCCGCTCAAAATTGGGATGACCTGCAATTCTCGCTATATTTTCAAGTTCGTCGGTTACCACCGGGTCGGCTATGTAGGCCTTTGCATTGGGAATTTGCTGTGCAATATAATCGGCCAAAAGCGGACCCAGGTTACTGGCGTGCTTCCCCAAAACGCCATCACGCGCATGTTTCAGCATTTGGTTGTTTATGCGGTAAACACCCGATTCAAGCGGGTAGGTCAATCCACCCCGTCCGATTATAATTTTTATGGAATCTACATCAATTCCTTCCTCAACCAGTGCATCAATAATAAATCCTTTCCGAAAATCGAACTGATCTACTACATTATTATACCGCATCAGTTCGTCCATCGAATGCCTGATGGTTTTATTCAATACACATTTTTCATCGAAATACACCGCAAACTTGGTGGAAGTAGAACCGGGATTTATAGCGAGAATTCGGTGCATATTTCTTTTTTTACTCAGCTCATAAGGGAAGCCAGTGCAATGGAATTCAGTTTGGTTTTTTCGCTGTCGCCACGCGATGAAACGATAGCCGGAACTTTAGCTCCTGCAATAATTCCTGCCATTTGGGCTTTGCACAATTTCGAATTGGTTTTGTAAAACACATTGGCGGCATCAATATTTGGAAACAATAAACAATCAGCATCTCCGGCAACTGGTGAGGTAAAACCTTTTATTGCAGCCGAATCGCGGTTAATGGCCACATCCAGTGCCATTGGTCCGTCAATAAAAGCGCCTTCAATTTGTCCGTGCTCCGACATTTTTGCTATGGTGGCTCCATCCATACACGACTGGATTGAAATGATAATCTGTTCGGTGGGTGCAATTACTGCAATTTTGGGGGTTTCAATTCCCAATGACTGAGCAGTTTTTATTAAGTAACCGGCCATTAGAATTTTTTGCTGCAAATTCGGGTAAGGAATCACACCAGCATCGGAAAATACCAGCATTTTGTGGTAATTCGGATTTTCCATTAATGCCACGTGGCTCAGTATGCCTTTAGCCGGAACAAGTCCGAACTCTTTTTTCAGCAGCACTTTCATAAATTTATCGGTTGAAACAAAACCTTTCATAATCAGATCGGCTTTCCCGTCATGAATCAATTCAACCGCCTTTTCTGTGGCTTCACGTTCGGTGTTTGTATGAATTATTTCGTAATTCCCGATGTCAATTTTCAACTCGCTGCAGGTTTCCTCAATTTTCCCTTTGTCACCGGTTAAAATAGCTGTAACCAGTCCTAATTCAACAGCATCGTTGAGCGCTTCCAGTGTATTTGTGTCCACACCATTTACCGTAACCAGCCTTTTTTCAGGCTGCTTTTTTACTACTTCGAGTAACTCATTAAAGTTTCGTATTTCCATGGTTCGATTTTCTCACGAAATTAAAACATTCATTTGGACAATAGGGTAACATTTCTCAGGAAAATAAATGTTTTTAAACCTTCGATTTTACCCAGTCGGCAACTTCTCTTGCAATCATTAACTCTTCGTTGGCAGGTACAATTAAAATGCTAACTTTCCCATTCTTTTCATTGATTACAGCTTCTTTCCCGTTCTTTCCCCTATTCAGTTTTTCCGAAAGCCGAATACCCAAAAAACCGAGGTCGCTGCAAATCTGTTTTCTGGCAAAAAAACTGTTTTCACCAATTCCACCGGTAAAAGTAAGTGCATCAATTCCTCCCATGGCAGCAGCATAAGCACCGATATATTTTTTTACGCGGTAGTGATATACATCCAGCGCAGTTTGTGCATTTTCGTTTCCGTTAGATGCAGCCTCTTCCACTGCGCGGTAATCAGACGAAACACCAGACAGGCCGAGTAATCCGCCCTCTTTATTCAATATATGCTGAATTTTGCCTGAAGACAAATCAAAATTTTCCTGAAGGTAGCCCAATAACCCGGCATCAATATCGCCACTGCGGGTTCCCATAAGTAAACCTTCAACCGGAGTCATTCCCATTGAAGTATCTACCGATTTTCCGTTTTTTATGGCTGCAACCGATGCTCCGTTTCCCAAATGGCACGAAATAATTTTGCTTTTTTCAGGATTTAATCCGGTTAACCTGTAAGTTCGGAGCGATGCATATTTATGCGAAGTTCCATGAAATCCAAGCCTGCGAATTCCGTTTTCCCGGTAAAACGCTAAGGGTATTCCATATAAAAATGCTTTTGGGGGAAGCGAATAATGAAAAGCGGTATCGAATACTCCGGCCTGAAGAACTCCGGGTAAAAGTTGCGCCAACGTTTTAATTCCTTCCAGGTTTGCCGGGTAGTGAAGAGGTGCAAGCGATATGCACGACTCCATATACGAAATTAACTCATCGGTTATTTCAACTGCTCCCTGCGATTTTATTGCCTCACCTCCGTGAATTAACCGGTGTCCTGCAATGGTTAATTCTTCCAAAGTTGCAAGGCATTCATTTTCCGGCCTTGTCAATTCGTTCAATATCTTTTTGAAATTTTCAGAAAAAGAATATCCATCCCATTTATTTTGAATATTTCGGGATTTGGTTTGAAATGAAAAATCAGTATTTCCGTCTTGGTTCCTTTCGGCTTTTCCATAAATCAGAAGCAGTTCTTCCGGCATTTTATATAACTGAAATTTTACCGATGAACTTCCGCAATTAACCACCAGCACATTCATAAATCTGCTTTGTTTTTGGTTGTAAAAATCTTTGAAAAAACCTTTGAAGTTAAAAAAATCAACCGGAAATACCATACTGTTTTCCAGGTTTCTTATAATCAAACAAGGTGTTATAGAATATGTGATTATCTTTTCGTCAATTTAATTTTTTATGTAATTTAAGCCCGTTTTTAAAAGTATTTTTGAGAACCAAAAAAAGCAAAACGTGATAAACGTTTACTGTACATATTATTTTTTCCCCCTGCCTAAATATGAATATTCATGCGAAGACTATATAAACACGAACCATTATGACCGTTTTTCTACCGGAACAAAACGTTCATCGGGAGTGTTTAAAACTAAAGTATTTCGTCTGAAATGAGAGAAGTAATCAAATTTAATCATTCAAATTATTTAAATTCTAAGCTATGGTGAATAAGATAACCAGTCTTGCCGAGTATTTTCAAAAGTACAACGAGAGTGTTGCCAATCCTGAAAATTTTTGGGGAAATATAGCCGAAAATTATTTCTGGCAAAAAAAATGGGACCGGGTTCTCGATTGGAAATTTGAAGGCGAAGGTGCGCCTGATGTAAAATGGTTTGTAAACGGAAAGCTGAACATTACCGAAAATATTTTCGAACGGAACATGTTCATGCGAAAAGATCAGGTGGCCATAATTTGGGAACCCAACGACCCGAAAGAGGATACCGTAAAACTGACCTACGGAGAACTTTTTGATAAGGTGAAAAAATTTGCCAATGCACTAAAAAAGATTGGTGTGGAAAAAGGTGATCGGGTTGCTATTTACCTCCCCATGGTGCCTGAACTGGCTATTGCCATGCTGGCCTGTGCCCGTATCGGAGCAATTCATTCCATTGTATTTGCGGGCTTTTCAGCATCCGCACTGGCCGACAGGATTCACGATGCCAAATCGAAAGTACTGATAACATCGGATGGCGGATTCAGGGGAGCCAAATCCATTCACCTGAAAAATATTGCCGACGAAGCGCTTGAAAGCTGTCCGACCGTGGAAAAATCAATTGTTTTGCACAGAACAGGCGAAGAGCATGTGCATTGGGTTGAAGGCCGCGATATTTGGTGGCACGATTTAATTAAAGGTGTTGATTCCGAAAACAAGGCCGAAGTGATGGATTCCGAAGACATCCTTTTTATTCTTTACACTTCAGGCTCAACAGGGAAACCCAAAGGTGTTGTACATACAACAGCCGGGTACATGATCTACGCAGAATATACCTTTAAAAATGTTTTTCAGTACAGCGACGGCGACATCTACTGGTGTACAGCCGACATTGGCTGGGTAACAGGTCACTCATACATCGTTTACGGGCCGCTGCTTGCCGGGGCAACTTCAATTATGTTTGAAGGGGTACCCACATGGCCCGATGCAGGCAGGTTCTGGGATGTGGTGGACAAATACAAAGTAAACCAGTTTTATACAGCGCCAACCGCCATCCGTGCATTGGTTGCACAAGGTGATGAGTGGGTTGTTGATCATGATCTAAGCTCACTTAAAGTGCTTGGAACCGTTGGTGAGCCCATTAATGAAGAAGCATGGCGCTGGTATCACGATATGATAGGCAAAGGCCGCTGTCCGATTGTTGATACCTGGTGGCAAACCGAAACCGGCGGAATTATGATTTCGCCTCTGGCCGGAATAACCCCCACAAAACCTTCGCTGGCTACTTTGCCACTTCCAGGTGTTCAACCCATTTTGGTAGATCCTGAAGGAAATGAACTGAAAGGAAATGGTGTGGAAGGAATTCTCTGTATAAAATTCCCGTGGCCCGGAATGTTGCGTACGACTTATGGCGACCACCAACGTTGTTACATGACCTATTTCTCTGCATACAAGGGACTTTACCTTACCGGCGACGGGGCCAAACGCGACGAAGAAGGGTATTACCGCATCATTGGCCGTATTGATGACGTAATAAACGTTTCAGGTCACCGCATTGGAACAGCCGAAGTCGAAGATGCCATTAACCAGCACCCCAAAGTGGTTGAATCGGCTGTGGTGGGTTACCCGCATGAAATAAAAGGATCAGGCATTTATGCTTACGTTATTTGCGAAGATCTTTCTGATAAAGAAATGGCCAATATTGAAAATGAAATTAGGGCAACGGTTACCAAATTTATCGGA